>DATJDF010000074.1:0-8411 GCA_035497555.1 Arachidicoccus sp.
CGACACCAATTACCATTATATTGTCCCGGAATTCCATGCTGATCAGGCTTTCAGCCTGCTTTCGCATAAAATCATAAACGAATATAAAGAAGCCAAAAATGCAGGGATCGATACCAAACCAGTTATTATTGGGCCGGTCACCTTCCTTTTACTGGGAAAAGAAAAGCAAGCTGATTTTCACCGTATCGAATTAATCGGGAACCTGCTCCCGGTCTATCATCAACTCATTAAAGAGTTAGATGAACTGAACGTGCAATATATTCAATTTGACGAGCCCTGTCTCGGAACCGAATTAGATGCCCGTGAATTAGCCGCTTTTGTAGCTGCTTATCAGGAGTTAAAAAAAGCATTTCCGCATATCCGGTTTATATTGGGAAATTACTTTGAATGCTACGGGCAACATCTAAGGACGATACTAGAATTACCTTTTGATATCTTCCATTTGGATCTGGTCAGATGTCCAGCCCAGCTGGATGATCTCATTGAGCTATACCCTGCGATCAACTGGGCACAGGCAAAAGGCCCGAAGTTCTCTCTGGGTGTCATCGATGGCCGTAATATTTGGAAAAATAATTACGAGCAATCTTTAATCATATTGCAAAAGGCCGTCGCATGTTTTGGAATAGACAATGTACTGATTGCAGCCTCCTGCTCACTTTTACATGTTCCTTGTGATCTGGACAGTGAACATAAACTGGACCCGGATATCAAAAAATGGCTGTCCTTCGCCCGGCAGAAGATCTCTGAATTAGGAGCCTTAAGTGCTATTATGAGTGGTGCTCCTAATGCCGGCAAACTCCTGACCGAAAACCAGTTAGCCATCCAGTCACGCGGCGGGTCGGAAAAGATCCATAAATCAGCGGTTAAAGCGGCTGTCGCCGCTATTACGCCTGCTTATGCAAGTCGCCTCAGTGCTTTTGCGATCCGGCAGAAAAAACAGCAGCAGCACCTGAATTTACCCCTATTCCCTACGACAACAATTGGCTCTTTTCCGCAGACCACTGACGTCAGGCAGTTAAGGGCGCAATTAAAAAAAGGTACGATCAGCGAGGAAGCTTATACACAGGCTATCCAGGAGGCGACCATACAAGCCATCCGGTTACAGGAAGAGCTGGACATAGATGTACTGGTTCATGGCGAGTTCGAAAGAAATGATATGGTCGAGTATTTTGGGGAGCAGTTGGAAGGGTACGCCTTTTCCGCATTCGGCTGGGTTCAAAGCTATGGGACCCGCTGTGTCAAACCGCCCATTTTGTTTGGCGATATTGAACGCAAACAACCTATGACCGTTGCCTGGAGTAAGTTTGCACAACAGCAGACAACGCGCAGGGTGAAAGGGATGCTGACAGGCCCGATCACCATGTTGCAATGGTCATTTGTCCGGGATGATCAGCCTCGCTCCCACACCGCCTTACAATTGGCACTTGCTATCCGTGGTGAGGTAATGGATTTAGAGGCAGCGGGGATTTCCATCATACAAATTGACGAACCAGCTATCCGAGAAGGCCTACCTCTTAGAAAAGAAAACTGGGCGGCCTATCTGAAATGGGCGGTGGGTGCTTTTAAAATCTCTGCCAGTGGCGTCCGGGATGAAACGCAGATCCATACCCATATGTGCTACTCAGAATTTAACGACATTATTGAACATATTGCCGCTATGGATGCGGATGTTATTACCATTGAGACCTCGAGGTCGCAAATGGAACTCCTGGATGCATTTGTACAGTTCAATTATCCGAGTGGAATCGGACCGGGTGTGTATGACATACATTCTCCCCGCGTTCCAAGCGTTGAAGAAATTGAAACCTTGCTGGACAAAGCACTCTTAGTATTACCAGCTACAAACCTCTGGGTCAACCCGGATTGTGGGTTAAAAACCAGAAATTGGCCCGAGACGCGTGAGGCGCTTGAGCATATGGTACAGGCTGCCAAGGCCTTAAGAGCTAAATTTGAGGTGCCTGCTTAGGTAGTCCGGGCAAAAATAGCAGAATAGATTTTTACCTTTTAGCATTAGGTGTATTATTCAATCAGGCCATCTTCCAGTAGGAGGATGGCCTTTTGTTGCAGGGTGCATTATGTGCAATAAATTTGCTTTAATTGTTTTTTATACAAATAAAATACCTTAACTTTATTTTCAAAAATTTGAACATTCAATTGACCATTTAAATATATTAGGATGAAAACCATTACAACTAAGGCGAGGAGCACAAATTATTCCAATAAAAATTTTGACAGGCAAATCCTGCGGCAAAACAGCACTTCCAGATTTGATCATTATATGCAGCAAGTGATCCTGGCAGAAACCGTTAAGAAAATCAGTCTGGAAAATAAAAGAAAATCCATCCTCAGCACTTCTGGCAATACGACCATCCAGGTTTATAGCCATCCTGCTACTATTTATTTTACGCCTTTCCAGGGATCTGCGACTATCTATTAATTTAAAATTATTGTATTTGTGACGCCGCGAATAACCGCTCTCATACTCCTTTTGAACCTCGGTCTTTCCTTTAAACCGGCGAGTGCGCATACATGGATAACCGCAGATTCTATCTACCTGTTTTCCTATGCGCAGCCGCAAAACAGCGGCCGGACCGGTCTGCAGTTCGCATGGAGCCGGGACGCTCAGCACTGGAAAACAATCGGTGATCAGTCCGGTTTTGTCAGGAGTGATTATGGTCGTTGGGGCGCACAGAAAAAAATGATAACACCTTGGCTGATACAAGGTCCGGACATGTCCTGGCACTGCATCTGGCAATTGAACAGCGAGGAACCTTTATTTGCACTTGTCAGTTCGAAAGATCTGCTTTATTGGGGACCACAGAGTTATCCCAAAGTTGCGGCTACCGGCACTTGTCTTCATCCGGTTATTCGTTATGACGTTTCACAGAAAACCTATTTGATTACTTATACAGATAAGCGCCGCCATTATTATCAGGTTCAAACAACTGATTTTAAGCATTACACTGCTGCCAAACCAGTTTCCCAAGACGCATACCATTTTGCACAGGTCGAAGTGCATCTTCCAACTGGCAATTTTAAAGGCCAGCTCCATAAAGTTTCCTGGAAACAGGCGGCTGCTTTAATAGCCGTCAAGGACTTAAATGAATATCATTCGGCAAGGGACAGAGAATCTGCTGCTACTGACCCGGCGCGTTTTGCGGGTCTGAAGACCATTGACGCAAGCCTGAGTTTCAACCCTGATCAGACAAAGCCGATCAGCAATCTTCTGATAGGTGCATTTTTTGAAGACCTCAATTATGCTGCAGACGGCGGACTGTATGGTGAACTCATTCAAAATCGGGATTTTGAATACAGGTTAAGTGATAAGGAAGGCAGCGATACGACCTGGAACGCGATGCACAGTTGGCAATTAACTGGCCAGGGGACTCAACTAAAGTTGGATTCAGTGGGACCTATTCATGTCAATAATCCGCACTACGTGTTGCTTACCACCCAAGAACCTGGTGCAAAGCTATCAAATAATGGTTATGACGGGATCCCACTTAAAAAGAATGAAGCTTACGATCTATCTCTTTTTGTAAAATCTGTAGATCCCGGCAAACATTACTTTAAAGTCCGGCTGGTGAATCCAGACGGTACTGTTCTTGCGACTACTAATTTAAACACGAGTTCAACTCATTGGAAGAAACTGGAAGCTAAGTTAATCCCAAATGCAGACGCCAAAGCTGCCAGGCTGGAACTGGAACCTATAAGTAAGGGCAAGCTGGCACTGGATATGGTTTCACTATTTCCCGAAAATACATTTCACCATCGTAAAAATGGACTGCGTGCCGATATCGCTTCAGCCGTAGCGGATCTCCACCCGAAGTTTCTTCGATTCCCAGGCGGGTGCCTGGTGCACGGCGACGGGCTAGGTAATATCTACCGTTGGAAAAACACGATTGGGCCACTGGAAAGCCGCAGGCCGGACCGAAATCTCTGGGGTTATCACCAGTCCATGGGACTTGGCTATTTTGAGTACTTCCAATTTTGCGAAGATATAGGGGCACAGCCCGTTCCTGTAATCGCTGCAGGTGTACCCTGCCAGAACTCCGCCACCGGCGGTGGCGGACAACAAGGGGGCATTCCTCTGGACCAGATGCCTGCGTATATACAGGATATTTTAGACTTGATAGAATATGCGAATGGAGACAAAAACAGCACTTGGGGTAAGAAAAGAGCAGCGGCGGGCCATCCGGCGCCATTTAATTTAAAATATATTGGCATCGGTAATGAAGACTTGATTTCTGATGTTTTTGAAATCAGGTTCTCGATGATCTATGCAGCATTAAAGAAAGCGCACCCTGAAATTACAGTTATTGGCACGGTTGGACCAAACAGTGATGGGACTGATTATACAGAAGGCTGGCGCATCGCAGACAGCTTAAAGGTGCCGATGGTCGATGAGCATTATTACAAATCACCGGGATGGTTTATTTACAACCAGGATTTTTATGATAAATATGACAGGACTCATTCGAAGGTATACTTAGGTGAATATGCGGCGCATCTTCCGGGCAAACCCGTGAATGTCGAAACAGCCCTTTCTGAAGCACTTTATCTCACTTCTATAGAGCGTAATGGCGATATAGTCCATATGGCCTCTTATGCACCTTTACTCGCCAGAGAAGGCTATAGCGACTGGAATCCTAACCTTATCTATTTCAATGGCCAGCAGGTGCACCTGACAACCGGCTACCAGGTGCAAAAGCTATTTGGGCAGAATTCCGGAGCTCGTTATATACCAGGTCAACTCCAGCTTTCTAACGAAGCTGAGAAAGTAAGGGTTCGGGTCGGCTTTTCCATGGTTCGTGATACTGTAAGTGGCGATCAAATATTAAAACTGGTAAATTTGTTGCCTGTGGCTATTGATCTAACGACAGATCTATCCCCCTGGATAAAACCAAACAGCAATGTTTCAGCTACAAAAACAATACTTACGGGGGCGCCCACGGATAAAAAAGCTTTACCTGAAAGCAATGACGTCACAATTGAACAAAAACCGGTTATGGAACTTCCTCCCTACTCTTTTACATTAATTCGGTTTAATGGAGGCAGGTAAGAATTAGTGCAAATAGCCATTTCCTACTTATTTATTGCGATAATAATTCAATATCAAAAGATTCCATCCTTAAATGAACTACACATGAGAATCGATCGATGCTATTAAATTTCAAGATTGTTCCATTTCCAAATTCAAAAGACATTTATTCATCCTAATAGTAATAAATGTATAGTCAATCTTGCTAGGTTAATTGCAGTCCATTCCCTAATCGAATCTATTTATTCAACAATTTCATACTGATAGATTTTCCCGACAGCAAAGCATAACTGTGATCATCATAATAATGCTTTCGAATTCATCAATGTAATCAAGAACTTCTATCTTGATTACATTGATTCCTTATTCAAGCGTAATGGTTTTTACTATAGCTCGCCATCTACTCTTATCCCCGGTGCTTCAGTGAAGCTAGCGAGGGCATAATTAAAGTTCTGCCCTGTACCGCAGGTATTCTTGATAAAGCGGCAATGGTGGTCAAAGTTCATCTACCAAAATAATCCCCTTCTAGTGATTACTTTGGTAGAACGAGTTATCAAGTATGTTTTCCAGGGTAATGGGCTAACTTGTCAAAGAGTATCGCCAGATAAAAAATAAGAAAAGGATTCACAAAATTAAAATAGCTGATATCAAATCTGGAGCCTAAAATACTGTTGTATAGTCCATCAAATTCTATCGTTTTCGCAACCAAAGACAACAATACGGGCAGTAGTAAAAATATAATACAATATTTGATAAGGACTTCTGTATTTTTAATATAGAATGAAAATAAAAAAGGAATAAGAATACAGAAGAGACTAAGCAAAAAGGGAAGTTGGCTGTTTTGTAAGTAAAAGGGATTATAATTCATAAAATTATCCATAGACCCTACATTTTTAAATACCACTGCGCAAGTCACTGTAATAATCAGAAAAAAAACCACCATAAACTGCCATTTAGCTTTTGTACTCATTTTCAGAAACCGACGAAACAATAATAAAATGAGGGGAATGACAGTGACAATTCTTGTCATAATCAATAATGCACTACCAACAGCATTAAAAACAATATCAGCTTTTTTATCTTTACGAAATCGCTGTTCAGATAAAACAACAAATACAAGTGTTA
This sequence comes from Arachidicoccus sp., assembly GCA_035497555.1. GTDB lineage: Bacteria > Bacteroidota > Bacteroidia > Chitinophagales > Chitinophagaceae > Arachidicoccus. The sequence continues at coordinate 6,167 of DATJDF010000074.1, forward strand.
AAATAAAATTAGAAACGATATCACTCTTTACATAAATATCGTAGCAATATGCAGTTGAAAAGACAATTGTCAGTAATGCCCAAACCCTTACTCTATACGTCTTAAAATAAATATAAATAAGCACCAACATTAATAGAAAAGTAAAGCATTGTAAATAACCAACATCCCCAAGTAAGTAAAATGGCATCCCTATAAAGATCAAAGCCGGCAGATTGGAAGAACGACCTTGCAAATGATCAATAGCGCTGTATGGATAAATGTCATTTATCAACGACTTTATGCACACTTCCATAGCGGACCATCGATCCACCTTAAGCCCATATTTGTCAACATGGGTATTTAACCAGATGGCAAAAATAAAAAAGAGTGCGCCAAGACCAAAAAACAGATACTTATAAACATTTTCTTTAAGCTTAATTTTTACATTTATAATGAGTACAAACACCAAAAAGATAACATAAATCATGGAAAGTAACCATGCATTTATATAATGTTGCCTTGTTCCATATTTAAAAACAATTAGCGCATTAAAGAGGATATATATCGCATAGAATAAAATTACATTTCGTTTTAAAATATTGCGCGTATGCGCAGCCGTACCAATTAATTCATTTTCTCCATTCTCCATTTGCAAATTTTTTCTGGTCATATTCATATAGTATCTTTCAAATATAGGAATATATATCCATTAAAACTGAGCACATTATTGAGGAAGCATTCTTTTCGAGTGAATTATTTTATAAGAGAATGAAGCGATTCTTAATTAATAGTGGGTATGCTTAAAATTATATAATCAGATCAATTAAAAACCTGATTACGCAACCATAGCACCAAATTAAATTTCAGTGCATAGCCCATGTGATACAGTTTCACCATAACACCTAGCAATGCCCTTCTTATAAATCAGCTGCTTAATCATATTTGAGTTGCAATATGATTGATGCTAATTTCACAGTCTAATAATTTAATTGGGGAGGGTGCCATTAAGTCCATTTCAATGGGTCTACAATCTTAATCATTTCTTCAAAATTATAAATTGTTTTGGAAGCAATCAATTCGAATACCATATTCTAATTCAGGTTTGTTATGAATGGCTAGATTCAGATCCATAGCATATCTATGACATTTTAAAAACTGGATCTATTTTTCCTAAGGCGTCCAAAACTCAAAATTTAAAGTAGCCATCAATTAACATCTCTAATCTAATGATGGCTACATTTATTCTATGCATTAACCTCTTCCTTTGGGTTCGGCTGCCCCTTACCGGTAGTGATCAGACTACGCAAACTATTGTTGATATATCCCGACCAGGCATCGTGACAAATCGTATAACATTCATGAGCCGGTACCAGGCCGCGGTGCGTAAAATGAACCTGCGTCCTGCCTCCTACTTCAGAGATATCAAATTCAACTTTTGTACCGATCCACTCCGACTGGTCTTTCGTAAAACTGAAATAGTTTTCCAGTACCAACCAGACTACTTTCTCATTTGGAACCAGTTCATTTATTTTCATCTTACATTTATGCAGCTCTTTAGCTTGATAAGTAAATTCACTGTTTAGCTCATCTGTTCGGCCAGTAATATTTTCGGACCACCATCCCCGAACATTATTAATGGCATTAAATACTTCTTTGGGTGACTGATCCACCAAAATGGTGGTGTTAAAATCTTGAGTTGTCATTTTGTTGAGTTTTCTGTTGATAAAATATTGTTTATAGTAATCCAGCCGGGGCTTTTATTGTTTGTATTATGAATATCATCCATTCAGATACCATAATTAGTTTTAAATCAGATTAGACCCTTACGCGTAACCTAAAAGTTACACAAATATATAAGTAACTTTTGAGTTACACAAAATATTTTTAGCACTTTTTTCTGAATTTTGCATTTTTTTATCTTTTATAGGTGTTTTAAGGATAAGGGGAAGACCAGAGGCTCTTTTATAAATTGGAGGCAACTTACATTTGGAATTGATCCATTTCCCCAATGGAGCCATGGCGAATTATTGCATCATATTATCAATTGAGGCAACGGATTGAAATTCCGGCTTCGCCAAAATCCATCTCGCTATTCAATTATGGAGCCCGCATCGCGCTTTTTGCCGACGGGGGGATTTTACCGGCGACAGAAAAAGGCCGAATCACGCACTGCAATCGATCTTTAGCGGTTTTTTTTAAATTCGTCGAACTAACGTATGCAATGGGACAGGTATTCCCTCTATTAAACGTATTTCCAGTCTTAATG
>DATJDF010000075.1:0-5463 GCA_035497555.1 Arachidicoccus sp.
ATCCAAAAACCTTTCCTGAAGCTGTCTATATCAGTCACTTAAGTTATACCGAAGTCATCGAAATGGCGTATTACGGCGCTCAGGTCATCCACCCAAAGACGATCAAGCCCTTGCAAAATAAGCAAATTCCCCTTTGGGTTAAATGTTTTCTGGATACCGGTCTTCCAGGAACGCTGATTGACAACCAGTCTGTAACTGATTTACCGCCCGTCATGATTGTAAAGCATCAGCAGGCACTCATCAATGTTCGTACACTTGATTTCTCCTTTATAGAGGAGAAGCCCATGAGCCGGCTTTATAAGATATTCCGGGAGTTAAAAATCAAGCCCAACCTGATACAGACAGGTGCCATCAATATGCAGATCGCCGTGGATGATGATCCTGAAAAAATTGACGCTTTTGCGCAGAAAGCCAGTGCCCATTTTGATGTACAGGTCCGTAAATCATTGAACCTGTTTACATTACGCCATTTTGATATGGAGGCTAAAAAACGATATTTAGACGGTAAAGAAGTGCTGCTCTACCAGGAAAATGGGATCCATATTCAGATATTGTATAAGTAAATAAAACAAATAACCTATAAAAGCGTTAACTTTCTGAATAAATCAAAATAAATCACATCCAAGTTAAACCAATTCCTTATGGCACAAAATGACAGTTTTCTGGGCTCCGCCACCGAGCCGGCCACTGCCCCCACAAGTGATGAAAAGACTTTGGGCTTACTGGCACATATTATCACTTTAGTCAGCACTTTTTTGGGACCGCTGATTATTTATCTTATCAAAAAAGATGAATCTGCTTTTGTGACCGAACACGCAAAAGAATCCCTTAATTTCCAAATAACGGTCGCTATTGTCTGCATTATTCTGTTTATTACCGTTATTGGGATTTTACTGCTATGGGCAGTAGGCATTATTTCCCTTATTTTGGTCATTATTGCGACAATCAGGGCTTCAGAAGGCAAACTTTACCGGTATCCTTTCTCTATCCGTCTGATCAAGTAGCTTCAAAAGTTCAGCAAATTGGGTACTTCCTCCCCCGAAAAAGACGGGATAGTATGGGGCTGTTGCCCAAAATAAAAGCGTCCGTTCAATTTTTGAGCGGACGCTTTTAAACTTTAATCTTATTTTTAAAACAATCTTACCTGCCTATCTGCTTCTGGAAGGTGCACTGCTTCTGGAAGGTGCACTACTTCTTGTGGGTGCACTACTTCTTGACGGTGCGGAGTAGCTTCTGGAAGGCGGAGAATAACTTCTGGTAGGCGGCGTATAGCTTCTACGTACCGGCTGTGAACTTCTTTGCGGTGCCGAGCCACTTCTCTGCGGAGTAGTATATCTACGGCTTGGCATATTCGGGTTCACGGATCTTCTGGCAGCCCCCTCGGCAGATCTGGCTGTCGGTTGGTAACTGCGTACCCCTCTTGTATTACTTACATTCAGGTCCCGGTTGCTTGCCGTATTGCCATAACGGCTTGCCCTTGATTGGGTAGTGAAAACTTTTCCATCTCTGGTGACAATATTAGAGTGCCTGTTTGCGCGGGTAATGACATACGGTGAATAGCCCCAATTGTTATAATAACCACCGCCCCAGTAAGGATAACCCCAACCGCCGTAGTAACCTGGCCAACCGTAAGCACCACCCCAACCGGAATAGATACTACCCCAGCCGTAATAACCGCCCCAGCCATAGCCAATACCTATCCCCCAGCCCCAGGGAGAATATCCACCCCAGCCCCAAGGAGAACCCCAGCCCATGCCACCATACATGCCTAAACCCCAGAATGGATTACCGGCATAAAAATTAGACCCAAAATAGGCAGGGTTATAGATATACCCATTGTCATAGGTACCACTGTTAAAATCGATTTTAGGTTCTGCACTTGCAGATGTGTCTGCATCCCAATCATCTTCATAGCCATCCAGGTCCTCGTTAGGTTGGTTATAATAGGGCTCCTCATATTGGGAAGGATTGTTTTGGGCATAACTGTCTTCCGGTCTGGTCTGATAGACCACCGTACAACTACCCATTAATAGCGAAAGGACGCCAATACCTACTATTTTATTTTTCATTATAGAAACCTTTTATTTTCTTTACAATCCATCCGGATCGCTTTAATTTACAACGTTCTATTCATTGTAAACGCGACGAATGCTTCTTTAAATTTAAGCTAATTTGTCCAAATTTAAAACTTTATTTTCAAGGTTGTAAATTTACTCGCGAAGTTAGTACTTTTGCAGCCTATTTATTGGACTTTTTAATTACCAGAATTTTTAAAAGACAATCCCTAATAAATAGTTAAATTAAATTTAAAGGCTATTTGTACTTATCTAGTCTTATCCATATTAAATGTGAAATTATTAATATATGAGTAAAGAAATTACTTCCAGGGCGGCGGATTATTCTCAATGGTATAATGACCTTGTGATCAAAGGGGAACTAGCCGATTACAGTGCCGTCAGGGGCTGTATGGTTATAAAACCTTATGGTTTCGCCCTTTGGGAGAATATGCGGGATGTCCTGGACCGGATGTTTAAGGAAACGGGGCATGTTAATGCCTACTTCCCCTTGTTTGTTCCTAAAAGCCTGTTTGAAGCGGAAGAAAAGAATGCGGAAGGTTTCGCGAAGGAATGTGCCGTGGTAACGCATTACCGCCTAAAAGCCGATCCCGAACACAAAGGGAAATTAATGGTTGATCCGGAAGCTAAACTGGAGGAAGAGCTGGTCGTGCGTCCAACTTCGGAAGCAATTATCTGGAGTACTTACAAAACCTGGATTCAGTCCTACCGGGACCTGCCCTTACTGATTAACCAATGGGCCAATGTAGTCCGCTGGGAAATGCGCACCCGTCTGTTTCTCAGGACTGCAGAATTTTTATGGCAGGAAGGGCATACAGCTCATGCGACAAAAGAAGAGGCTGTTATCGAAGCAGAAAAGATGCTCCATGTTTATGCTGATTTTGTGGAGCAATATATGGCTGTCCCGGTTATCAGGGGTGTAAAAACCGCCAGTGAAAGATTCGCCGGCGCAGAAGACACCTATTGTATTGAAGCTTTAATGCAGGACGGTAAAGCCCTTCAAGCAGGAACCTCTCATTTTCTGGGGCAGAATTTTGCAAAGGCATTTGATGTCAAATTCAGTGATAAGCAAAATAAACTGGATTACGTCTGGGCGACCAGCTGGGGAGTATCCACCCGACTGGTCGGTGCACTGGTTATGGCACACAGCGATGACGAGGGATTAATACTTCCTCCGAAAATAGCCCCCTACCAGGTGGTGATTGTGCCGATATTCAAGGGCGATGAGCAAAAAGCGCAGATTGACAGTAAAGTTGCCGTCATTACGGCTACGCTGAAGACCAAAGGAATACGATATAAATATGACGATTCCGATAATAACCGGCCCGGTTGGAAATTTGCAGAATACGAGAAAAAAGGCGTACCCCTGCGTCTGGCCATTGGTATGCGGGACATTGAAAACAATCAGGCCGAGTTAACGCGTCGCGACACCAGAGAAAAAAATACTTTTGCACTTGATACCATTACAGATACCATTGTAACACTACTGGAGGAGATCCAACAACAAATCTTTCAGCGTGCTAAAGATTTTCAGCAAGCAAGAATTACAAAAGTGGATACCTGGGATGAATTTATAAAGGTCCTTGATTCCCATCCCGGTTTTATCGCTGCTCACTGGGACGGTACTGCGGAGACGGAGGAGAAAATTAAAGAAATCACCAAAGCAACCATCCGCTGCATCCCGCTGGATAATCCACAGGAAGAAGGCAAGTGTGTCTTTTCTGGCAAGCCTAGTAAGGAAAGGGTACTATTCGCGCGGGCGTATTAAATCCGAAGTGATAATATGGGTGCAATCTATAAAGCAGACCTGATCTCAAAATCGAAAAACGGACGATCATATTGTCCGTTTTTTATTTTCTGCTGACTGAACCCGGTCCTGATTCACCTATATCTAAGGAAAAGAATTATTTTTGCCGGATGAAGTATCAAGTAGGTGATGAAATTCTCGTATTAAAAACCAATGAAGAAGGCCGCATTCTGGAAATACTGGACCAGGAGATGGTTATCGTAGACGTTAGGGGCGTCAAATTCCCCATTTATATAGACCAGATTGATTTCCCTTATTTTAAGCGATTTTCTCAAAAACCGGTTGTTCCGGTAGTGAAAGCAGAAAAAAAATATATTGATCAGATTCCTGTTGAAAAAAAGCCGCAAACGAACCTGATTAAAGCTGAAGACGGTGTCTGGCTGGCTTTTTTGCCCAAGTATTCTTTGGATGAATTCGGAGATGATATTGTGGATTATTTCAGAGTATACTTAGTCAATCACACCCGGGACGCCCTGCAATTTTACTATCAGCAGGAGGCCAGTGGTAAAGTTGCTTTTGAGCTTAAATCCGAAATCCTGGCCCAAAAGGATGTATATGTTCATGATCTCGAATTTTCGGCGTTAAATGACAATACGCAATTCTTTGTGGAGTTTTCCTTATCTGTGCCAGACGGGAAAAGAGCGGATTTTTTTGAAACCAGCTTAAAACTCAGGCCCAAACAGGTATTCAATAAAGTAGAGGAACTGAAGGATAAAAACGAGCCGATGTTTTCTTATTCCCTGCTGACCCATTATCCGAATAAAGAAAAGAAAGAAACTGCCATGGATCTTAGCAGTCTATCCAAGGCCGGGTATAAAGTAATGAATGCCTCTAAATTTAAGGAGACGCTCCCTCCTCCACGTAGTGTTGTGGATTTGCATATTGAAAAGATCATTGACAACCCTAAAGGACTGGATAGTTTTGAAATCTTACAGATTCAGTTAAGAGAATTTGAAAAATGGTATGATATCGCCCTTTTAAATCACCAACCCAACCTGATTATTATTCATGGGATTGGCAAAGGCACATTAAAGGAAGAAATCCATCAGTTGCTCAAATCCCGTGGGGAGGTCAAAAACTTTATTAATCAGTTTGACCACCGTTTTGGCTTTGGGGCAACGGAAATCTTCTTTCAATATTAATCCGCCCCGGATCGAAAAAAACTTTGTCGACCCTGTCTTACAAATAAGTTTTTAACGTAATTTGTGCGACTTAAAGCATATTTATGACTGTACCTGTTCCTAAACCTGGCAATATTGTACTGCTTGTACTGGCGGCCTCATTAGGTTATTTTGTAGATATCTATGATTTGCTGCTATTTTCCATTGTCCGGGTGCAAAGTCTCCAGGAGATTGGTGTGCCGTTAAAGGATATGCGGGAAATGGGTGAATATGTTTTGAATATGCAAATGGGTGGCCTGCTGCTAGGCGGGTTGGTCTGGGGTGTCATGGGTGATCGGTTTGGCCGCATTAAAGTGCTTTTTGGTTCCATCCTACTGTATTCAGTTGCCAATATTTACAATGGATTTGTGCATGATGTACATACTTATGCATTTATTCGTTTTATCGCCGGTATTGGACT
>DATJDF010000076.1:0-13956 GCA_035497555.1 Arachidicoccus sp.
ACTTTTTGCCTAAAATTTCTAGTATGAAAAAAGTCCAACGTCAAAAATCCCCACTGCAAAAATGTAAAATCAGCATTTTACATATGCTTGTTCTGACCCTTTGCCTAACCTTTTATGGAAAAACCGGTATTGCCCGTAGTGGCATAAATGATCAAAGTGTCAATCAGGTTGTCACTATTCAGGGTAAAATCACCGACGAACTCGGTAATCCCCTAAGTGGCGCCACCATAAAAATTAAAGACCGGCCTGAGGGTACAGCAACCGATTCCATGGGTGTATTTTCTCTACAAACCTCCCAAAGTAAAGGCACACTTATCATCTCCTATACTGGATATACAACGCAGGAGCTGCCATTTAACGGAGCAATTAAACTGAATGTGAAATTAGTTGCGCTGGAAGGCGGTTTAAATGAGGTTATTGTCGTGGGTTACGGAAAACAACGTAAATCAGACATTACCGGCGCGGTTTCAGCAATAAATTTGAATAAAATTACCGATATACCTGTCACCAACTTATCAAATGCACTCGCCGGCAGAGCAGCCGGTGTAACCGTGACTAATACATCCGGGCTGGCAGGAGCCTCTTCAGACATTAGAATCAGAGGTTCCTTTAATGATCCTCTTTATGTAATTGATGGCATCTTAAAAGACAAACAAACCTTTGATGCCATGGATCCAAATGAAATCGACCAGATGAGCATCTTAAAGGATGCTGCGGCGGCGGCCGTATATGGAGCACAGGCCGGTAACGGTGTCCTGATCGTCACAACTAAAAAAGGAACACCAGGCAAGCCTACTATTTCTGCTCAGGTATCCACCACTACAGGCCGCCCTACCCAGGAATTACTGGGTAATATGACCACCGCCACGGATGAGCTTACCTATCAGAACCGGGTCACTGAGTGGAACAATGAATACAACGGCCGCAATGATCCACTGCCGAATTCTCAGGCGGCTTTCGATTATTTTAAGAACAAATCCTATAACGTAAATGACTGGATCTGGAGAAACCCCGGAAACCAGAAATACCTGGTGAGTGTAAGCGGCGGGTCGGATAAAATTAATTATTATTCGATGGTCAGTTACACCAAAGAACAAGGATCCTATGAAAGACTCGATTACAAAAAATTCAATCTAAGGTCCAACATTACAGCAAAAATAAGTGATGCCATTTCCGTGAATTTGAATCTTGCAGCCGCCCAGCAAAACCCCGACCGGTTTTACTGGCCCTATTCAGGAGACGATGATTATAATGTCGCTGATTTTTATAGAGTGACTTTTAACTGGCCTAAAATCATGCCCTTCTATTTGAACCAGGACGGCACACCCTCTCCTACAAAACATATTACCCCCTATCCTGTCCTGCCAGCCATAGGCTCCTGGTTAGGATGGAATGTTATTGACATGGTGGATGGTCAGCGTTATATTCATACCAGAAGAAGACAGTTCAATCCAACCCTCACCTTTGACGTTAAATTAGATAAATATATCAAGGGGTTATCCACTAAGTTCGTAGGCAACTACGAAGCCAATGATTTTTTTAGAAAAAAATGGCTCACTTTCCAGACAAACTACCGGTTCATCCCCCAACCTGATGCAGACAATCCATATATTCCCAGCGCACCGGATCCGACCAAAACAAGCATTTTTAATTTTGGGAACGCTAAACCGTTCTTAGATTACGAACTGGCAACCGGCTGGAAATATCAGATTGACTGGTACCTGAACTATGTACGCAAATTCGGCAGCCATTCTATCAATGCCCTGGTCATATTTGAACAGGCAGAGAATAAGAATTATACTAATTTCGCTCGTGGTTATGACCCGGTCACGAACATTGATCAGATGTTTCCCTACTCCACTTCTCCCGGCGACCGGACTGGAGATGCATTTGAAGAACTGGGAGCCAACCAATCCTGGATAGGCAGAGTCAATTATAATTACGGCGATCGTTATATAGCAGAGTTTTCCTTCCGTCAGGACGGCCGCTATGAGTTCGGGCCCAAAAAGAAATGGGGCTTTTTCCCATCTGGATCTCTTGCATGGAAGATTTCACAGGAATCCTTTTTCAAAAACGCAGTGCCCTGGGTAAATGAGTTAAAACTTAGGGCCTCTTATGGCACCACAGGTAATTTAGTTGATATTAACGATGATCCTATTGCACCCTTTCAATATCAGACTTATTACGGCAACACTTCAGGTTATGTATTCGGCAATAATTACATTACCGGTATTACACCCTCTTATACACCCAACCCCAATATAACCTGGGCAGAAACGGAGGCCAAAAATATCGGACTTGACTTTGCGCTGCTTAAAAATCACCTGTCCGGTACAGTAGACGTCTTCAGAAATACCATGAAAAATATTCTCGCTTACCGTACAGTAACCTTACCCACTACCTACGGTCAGGGGTTAGCGGCTGAAAACTATGCACAGCGTTCATTTTTTGGTTCTGAATTTTCACTGCAATGGCAGGATATGATCGGCAAATTAACTTATTCCATTTATGGCAATTTAGGGTATGCCAAAGACCGTTGGGATAAAATCGATCCATCCAACCCTTCTTATAATCCAGGACAGCCGCAGAGCTTTCGCAATCCAGTCGGCCAGCCGGACAACCGGCTCTTTGGCTTCCAGGCGGAAGGCCTGATACGCACGCAGGATCAGTTAGACGACCTGCTCGCTAAAGGATATAATTATTACGGCAGAAAACCATACTTAGGCGCAATACTATATAAAGATATTCGGGGTCAAAACTTCTCGCCTACCCCTGACGGCAGAATAGATGGCAATGATGTTGTGCTACTCAGCAATAACGGCAAGCCCCGCATTAATTTTGGTTTCGGATTCAGTGCCTCCTGGCATGGAATCAGCCTGGATGCACATTTACAGGGTGTTGGCGCTTATGACAGAATGATCAGCAATAAGGACGGAGAAGGTATTCGTCAGTGGGGAAGTTCACAAAGAGTATATTATCCCATTTGGGCCGGAGATGTTTATACACCCGAAAACCCCAATGGCAAATATCCACGCCCGATCGGTCAAAACTGGCTGGAATCAGGCACTCTAGGATCTTCCTTCTGGGTCCGCAACGGGGCGTATTTACGACTTAAGAACCTCAATTTGGCCTATAACCTTCCTGAAATCTGGTTGAAAAAATTAAACTTATCCGGCTTACAGGTATTTGCAAATGGAACCAATCTTTTTGTCTTCTCGAAAATGAAAGAGTTTCAGGATCCGGAACAGGACAACTATGACTCTTATCCCGTTATGAAAACCTTCACTGTTGGTTTAAATGCCCGGTTCTAATTAAATAATTGAAATTTCCTACCGATAAATTTTAAATAATGAAAAAATATTTTTTGCCCAGTCTCATGTTGCTACTCACCGGAAGTATATTGCTTTCAGTCAGCTGCACCAAAGTGCTTGAGAAAGAGAATCTGAATGCCTACGATTCAACCGCTATATGGAATGACTCCAACCTGGTTAATTCTTATTTGGCCAATGTCTATAATATTTTTGGCAACTGGGATGTCGCTAAGGACCGGCTGGACGACCAGGTGACTGGTGTCGCCTTTCCAGCTGATATAATTACGGAGACAACCACCGGCCCCCTTAATACCTGGTCGTATACCGACATCCGGTTAATTAATGAAGCCATATCCAGAGTACGTCTGGGAACTACACCACAGGGATTTAAAGACAGAACACTCGGTCAGCTCTATTTTCTGAGAGCTTATGCCTATTTTCCTATGATCACCAATTACGGTGGTGTGCCTTATGTAAAAATCGCTCAGGACCGGTTTAAAGATGATTTGAATGTGCCGCGTAATTCTACAAAGGAGTGTTTTGAATTTATGGTCCAGGACATCGACTCGGCGATTCATCTTTTACCACAGCACATCCTTTCTTCCTCCACAACAGACTGGGGCCGGATTGACGGAAATTTCGCTTTGGCATTCAAGGCAAAAGTATTGCTTTACAAAGCCTCACCGCAATTCAATCCTACTACACCCTGGGCTAATAATTATTGGAAAGATGCTTATACAGTGAATAAAGCCGCCTATGAAAGTCTGAAAGGCCAGGGATATCACCTGGCGGCGGATTACGCTCAGATTGCCCTTATGGAAAAGAATCCTGAAGTGGTATTCTCTGTTATTAATCAATATCCGAATAAGATTGCGAACTGGGATAACGGCGCCCGGCCGGGTAGTCTTAGCAGAGGCGCAGCCTCCGCCTGCCCCACCTGGGAAATGGTCAAGGCATTTCCGATGAAAGATGGAAAAGCCTATAATGACCCTTCAAGTGCATATTACGAGTCGGACAACGATTTTCTGCAGTCCTACTGGAAAAACAGGGATCCAAGGTTTGAAAAATCAATTTTATGGAACGGCAAAACTTTCCCGGTTGCAGGCGCTCCTTCTAATTACAGGCAGTATAGCTCCGTCGGTATTGCAGATCCATTAGATAATTTCGGACTCAATCCACATGCGAAAGTCACCTCCACCAATAACAACAGGTATTCCGGGTTTTTCATACTGAAAAACTGCGATCTGACTTTGACGCAGGCGCAGGTGCAGGGAAATTACGCCATTGATTATGTTGTGATGCGTTTTGCGGAAGTTATGCTCAATTATGCAGAGACCGCCAATGAAACCGGACATCCTGGTGAGGCATTAGAAATGGTGAGAGCCATCCGCCAAAGAGCCGGTATTGATGCGGGCGCAGATGGAAGCTACGGCATCACTGCTACGACAAGGACACAGATCAGACAGGCGATTATAAATGAACGAAATATCGAATTCTGTTTTGAAGGTATGCGCTTTGATGACTTGCGCAGATGGAGAATGTTTGATGTACTAAATAAGGTGCCTAAAAACGGGGTGGAAGCCATTGCCATCAATGGTGACGGTTCAGAAATGCCGATTGATAAAGCGCAGCAATCAGCGGCCAACTTCGGACTAACAGAGCCGAATTTCAAATATTCGCTCATTCAGATCCCTATATCCGGTATCCGTGTAAATACCATACCTGACACCTACTATTTTGCACCTATTCAGCAAAACGTACTTTCAGCAGATGACAAATTGGAACAGAATAAAGCATGGGGTGGCACATTTGATCCGACCATACATTAATGCAATTAATTATTTGCATATCGTAGCAGCAAATTAAAATTTTAAAATTAAACAATCATAAAATCTAAAAAATAAAGTAGAATGAGCAATAATTATGATCGCCGGAAATTCCTGAGAAACTTTTCCATGGCGTTAGGTGGTGTGGCAGCAGGCAGCCTGATAGCCAAAGAAGCCAATGCAACAGAGTTTGTGAGACTCTCAAGAAAACAGCTGTTTGAGGGGCCAAAGGCAATTGAAGCCAACGACAGAATTAATCTGGCTTTAATTGGTGCGGGCGGCATGGGCTCATCCGACACCAATACAGCCCTCAGCGTTCCCGGAGTGCAGTTGGTGGCGGTATGTGACCTGTATGATGGCCGGCTCCAAGATGCAAAAAAGAAATGGGGCCAGGATCTCTTTTTGACAAAACACTATAAAGAGATTCTTAATAGAAAAGATATAGATGCAGTAATTATTGGAACACCTGATCACTGGCACCGACAGATTTCTATTGATGCAATGGCCGCGGGCAAAAATGTGTATTGCGAAAAACCAATGGTCCATAGTGTCAATGAAGGATTTGACGTAATAGGTGCGCAGAAAAAATATGGTAAAGTCTTCCAGGTAGGTAGCCAGGGCATGTCTTCACTGGGCAATGAAAAGGCAAAGGAGCTGTTAGCCGCCGGGGCTATCGGAGAATTAAATTATGCAGAAGGCTTTTGGGCCAGACGGGCTCCGGTAGAAGTATGGCAATATCCCATACCGGATGATGCCTCCGAAAAAACGGTTGACTGGGATACTTATATCAGTAATACAACCAAACGGCCTTTTGATGAGAAGCGCTTTTTCCGATGGAGAAACTATACAGACTATGGCACAGGGATGGCCGGAGACCTTTTTGTGCATCTGTTCTCAAGCCTGCATTTTATAACCGGTTCCATGGGACCGGACCGGATTTATGCAAGTGGTGGTCTAAGATACTGGAATGACGGAAGGGAAGTCCCTGACGTATTACTCGGCACTTTTGATTATCCCGTAACAGAAAAACTAAAAGGCTTTAACCTGTCGCTCAGGTGCAATTTTGTAGATGGCACCAGTGGCACCACCTATCTTAGACTGGTGGGCAGTGAAGGTGCGATGGATGTAGAATGGGACCGGGTTACGCTTAAAAGAAATAAATCATTCCAGACGAATGATCCTTTTATGGAAGCGCAGATGGCAAAGGCTGGCAACACCAGTTTTGGAAGAAAGAAAATGCTTCCTCCGGAATCTATTGTCTATGAGGCTGAAAAGGGTTATAAAGGTGCACATTATGATCATTTTAATAACTTCTTTACCGCTATTCGTAAGAACACAACCGTTGCGGAAGATGCCATATTTGGCTACCGGGCAGCCGCCCCCGCTTTGCTGTGCAATGACAGCTATTTTAAGAAAGAAGCGATTAACTGGGATCCGGTAAAAATGCAATTAAAATAGCCCTCGGTAGGTATTATTTAACTATTTTTGAATACTCCCTGCTTTTCAATCCTTAGAGCAGGTTGCTATACAGCATATTAATGCTGGATGAAACATGCGTATAAACATTTAAAAAAGCATAATATTAAATCATGAATATCATTCGAATTTTTAAAGCATTCATTTTACCTATTTGCATGCTGACTTCAATAACGGTATATAGTCAAATTAAACCCGTTGAACTCAATACGGATGAAGGAGCATCACTGGTGGGCAGATGGGATCTGAATGTAGAGGAAGGCGGTACTTTACGCGCTTCCTGGCTGGAGGTAGAAGTTTCCGGCTTTGAAACCTTAGTCGGTAGATTTGTTGGTGATGGCGGAAGCGCAAGAGCTGTTTCTAAAATTAATTTTGACAAAGGACATTTTAGCTTCTCCATCCCACCACAATGGGAGAAGAGTAAAAACGATATGACACTTGAGGGTACCTTATTCGCCGATCATATAGAAGGTGTCATTACCTCACCTTCCGGAAATAAATATTCATTTAAGGGTGTAAAAGCGCCCTTTATGACCGATGCAAAAGACGTTAAATGGGGTAAACCGATTACATTATTTGATGGTAAAAACATGGACAAATGGAAACCGTCTGGCAAGACCAATCAATGGATCGTTAAAGATGGGGCGTTGATCAGTCCGCATTCCGGCTCCAATCTGATCACCAAAGAAAAGTTCAAAGATTTTAAACTCCATGTAGAATTTAAATATCATGCAGGAAGCAACAGCGGTGTATATCTGCGCGGAAGATATGAAGTACAGATTATCGACAATCCAGCTACAGATCATCCCAACAGTCACCTATTCGGAGGAGTCTACGGCTTCCTGGTACCTAGCGAAATGGCCGCAAAGGGGCCGGATGAGTGGCAAAGCTTTGATATTACATTAGTCGGTCGGATGTTAACGCTGGTCGCCAATGGCAAGACCATAATCTGTAACCAGGAAATTCCTGGTATCACAGGCGGTGCTTTGGATAGCGATGAAGGTGCTCCGGGACCCATTTATTTCCAGGGTGATCATGGCCCTATTATGTTCAGAAATATAATCATAACACCCGCTGAAAATTAGGATCCGGACACAACCCGAATGCAATAATCCATTGTGAGCATAGGTTTAGGAGAACACAGATTTTCAGCCTTCAAAATTATTTTGAGATAAAGTCCTCTGGCCCTGATATTAATCGCCATTGATTAATATCAGGGCCAGAGGACTTTATACAACAGTTGTCCTTTTTATTATAGTTGACTGTCTATTCCCCTTTCGTATGGGTTTATAGAACCCGTAATATTAGGCCACCATAAAGTGTTAAGATTTCTTAAAAAATCATTACAATTATCCAAATCTGAACAACCAAAATAAATTTTAGTTGTTCAGTTAACTAATCATAGCTACATTTACAGTATGAATAGGCAAGCTGATTTTTCCAAGAATAAAAAAATTGCACACTTACTTGGGCATTATATTAATGACACTGGCCGTAATATGGTCCGTACACTGCAACAAAATTTCAGGAAGGCCGGATATGGGGTAACAGCCGAACAATGGTTTGTCCTGGTCTGGTTATTTGATAAGGATGGAAGAACCCAGCAGGAGCTTTGCGACCTCACGTATAAGGACAAACCAAGCATAACACGGATCCTCAATAACCTTGAAAAAACGAAACTCATCATCCGCACCGAACATCCTGCAGATGGCCGAAGTAAAATTATCTATCTTACCGAAAAATGTAAAGAAATTGAGCGACCACTTCTTGAAATTGCGGATCAAACACAATTAGCAGCCATAAAAGGACTTTCAAAAATGGAAATAGCCGAATGTAAAAGGATGCTGGGCATTATAACCAATAATCTGTTGTAAAAAAATTTGAACATTTAGTTGTTTAGACAACTAAACAACCCAGCGTAAACCTTAATTTAAAATTCCTTCAACTTCCCTCTCTCAATTATTAAAAAATTAATCCCTGTGAAAAAAAGTTCATTTACAAAATACCAGGCTTTTTTAATAACCGCGCTGGCTATGATGCAGTTCACCATTATGATGGATTTTATGATTATATCACCATTGGGCGCACACCTGAGTCGTGTGCTACACATTACATCTGCCCAGTTCGGACTTGTTGTATCTGCCTATGCATTTAGCGCGGGCATTTCCGGATTGATTACTGCTCTATTTGCAGATAAATATGACCGGAAACAATTGCTGCTGTTTTTCTATATTGGGTTTATTGCAGGCACAATCTTTTGCGGAATGGCAAACAGTTATCCGCTTTTGCTCATATCCCGAATCGTCACTGGCATTTTCGGAGGTGTCATTGCCGCCATTATTTATACAATTATTACAGATTCTTTCTCCTATTCAGTAAGAGGAAGGGCGGTATCCTTTGTTCAAATGGCGTTTTCAGTAAGTCAAGTCATGGGTATCCCTCTTGGTCTGTTTTTAACGGACCGGTTTAATTGGCAGGTTCCCTTTCGGGTAATTGCCGCTGTAAGTATTATCTTGCTACTTATAATTATTAAATGGATGATCCCCGTTCCGAAAACGGCGTCCAAATCAAACGGAGAAAGCCTCAAACAATTTATTAAAGTTCTTCGCTCCAAAGCATACCAGCCGGCTTATTTCATCTCCGCCATTCTGGCCATCGGCGGGTTTCTGCTCATGCCCTATGCCAGTATTTATCTCATCAACAACGTTGGCATCAAAGAATCTCAGCTGCCACTCATCTATATGGCAGCCGGCGGCTGTACAGTAATTGCGACACCGCTACTGGGTATCTTGAGTGACAAAATAGGAAAATATAAGATTTTTATAGCTGGATCCCTAATGGTTATTATGATGATTGCCATATATACCAACCTTCCACCTTCAACATTAATCACCGTTATTATTGTAAGTTGTCTTTTATATATAGGCGTAGCGTCAAGGATGATTTCCGGCATGTCGGTTATAACAGCTGTTCCCTTACAGCAGCAGCGTGGTGCGTTTATGAGCATAAACGCTTCCGTCCAGCAATTGGCCGGAGCAATAGCATCCCTTTGTGGAGGTCTAATTACTTACCAGAAGTTAAATGGCGAACTGGTCAATTTTAATATTCTGGGTGATTTAATTATTCTATTGGTTATTGCTTCATTCATGCTAATGTATCGGATAGACAGAAAATTAGTGCCTTTAGAGGCAAACGGAAAACATAATGTTACGCCATGACCACGCCAAAAAATCGAAGAACTTTTAACGGTTCAATAATTCAATGCCTTATTAATGTCATAGCGCACCCCTTCATATCCCAGTATCCTTCGCATTAACCCGATCTGACCAAAAAGGTAGCTTTGACGGTCCAGCGCCATGCCAACCATATTCATTTTATTTTCCTGAATAAAATCGATTCCCATTCCGAATTCATAATCCGACTGCAACTGTTCCTGACTCATTAAAAGTAGGCCTTTATAGATTTCAGGGGAAATTTTATGCCATTGTTCTTTCAGCACCGACAGTGCGGGATAAGGAAGACTATCGTCCAGCGCTTTGGCATTTCCGAATAAAGCTTCGTTAGGATCCTTATCCTTCATTCCTAAAACATCAGACAACCAATACCGGCAATTAACCAGATTACCTGCCATCCAGACTATATGATTGGTTCTTCCTTCAACGCGGCGCAGCGCATCATCCTCCCTAATACCGTCAATGATATTGTCGAACATTTGTGTATGCATTCTAAATGCCGGTATTACAATTTCCAGCGACTGCGAAATTGGCTTATCCATTTCTGTAAATTTAATATTAAAAAATACGGTTATATTGTAACATATTAATCTTCTGACAATTCCTTGACGGTCTGTAAGCCTTTATCAAATGCTTCAGTCATCATTTCAGCATAGGCTTCATCCATGGCCGCGCTTACCTTTAAGGTTGTAATACCGTCTTGTTCTGAGAGCTGATAACGCTCCAGTCCACCGGACCAGCTCTTAACTTTGTCGCTTGTCAAATCCTCTACTCCATCTTGTATCATGCCCAGATGTTTGAAGGTAACCTCAAATGGCGGATTAATCGATTCAATCGTACTGATCATGCCGTTGCCCTTATCGTCGAGGAAGACTGTCCTCCCACCCACTTGCCAGTCACTTTCGATCCTGGAGCCAGGGTTAAAGAATTTAGTCCATTGATTATAAGTGTCTGCTCCCCATAGCACCTCCCATACTTTTCCAGCAGGTCGCTCAATACGAGTTTCAAATTGTAAAGTTTTCATGAGATTTTTTTAAGGTAATTTACGGGCTTCAATTTAAGCCTCTTCTAATTTCGCTATATCCAACTTGACCATATCCATCATTGCCAGCATCACCCTGCCTGCTCTATCCTTATCAGCTCCCTGCAATAATTTAGGTAAAATAGTAGGTGTGACCTGCCAGGCAATACCATATTTATCCGTAAGCCAGCCGCAGGCCATTTCGCTGCCGCCATCTTTAAGTTTATCCCAAAAATAATCGACCTCCTGCTGAGTTTCACAATTTATAATAATGGAAATAGCGGGGTTAAAAGTAAATTTATGGTCCTGCGCGCTGTCCATGACAGCAAAACCTTGATTCTCAAGACGAAAGTCAGCGAACATGATGGTTCCCTCCTTGTCCGGTGCCATACCCGCCGGATAACGGTTAACAGTGCCTATCTCAGCATTTTCAAATATTGAAGTGTAAAAGCCCATCGCCTCTTCCGCCTTACCACATACTTCGTTTGTAAACATGAGTGATGGCCTAACTTTCTGTAATGGTTGAGTCTCTGTAAAAATGAGTTGCCATGAAACCCCAAACCGATCCTGAATCCAACCATATTTTTCACTAAATGGATATTTATCCAAAGGCATAAGTGGGGTACCTCCTTTTGAGAGCTTATCCCATAAATATTCGACTTCATCCGTTGAAGCGCAGTTTACCATATAAGAAATCGAAGGATTAATTTTATATTCCGGACCTCCATTCATGGCTAAGAATTCCATATTCTCAAGCACAAAATAAATACATAATACGGTTCCAGGCTCTCCACCAGGAGTAGCTTCCGTATTATTGATGGCCCCGATTACTTCTACATTTTTAAAAACGTGTTTATAAAATTCTAAAACTTCTTCTGCCTGATTATCCAACCATAGGCAGGTTGCTAATTTTTGCGTTTTCATAATCATAATAAATAGGTTAAAAATCAATAATTCAATTGCCTGACTCGCGGCTTCTATACCACTGCGTTAAAACCTGTTAATGATCACACCTTTATGGCGTCATTTTTTTATTTTGTGATAGCAGATATAAGAAATTACGAGCAGAATAAACATCAAAATCGGTGAAAAAAGGTTCGCGCTTAATCCATCTACAGCTGCATAGGCTATAAATGCCGAAATAAAATCAATACCAAAGGCAACATAGGTCCATTCTTTAATCCGCTTGGAAACCGGGACAATTATTAATATTCCTCCAATTATATGCCCAATACTCACCTCCCAGCGGAACCAGTCCGGCAAGCCGAGATGATGCATTCCTGCGATGGCCATTTCACTGTTCATGAAAAATGCGCCCGACAGCTCAAATAACGCAATCAGACCCGTAGTAACCCAATATAGAATTTTAACTGTTTTCAGGTTTTTGTTTTGTGTATTTTCCATCATTTAATTTTTGAGTGAAAGTGTATTAGAAAAGCACGAAGCTCAAATAAGGTATTTATCTGTCAAGTATAAATACCAGGATACCCGATCAATAGTATTTTGAATCCCGGATAGGATATCTCAGTCATCCATTTACATAACCGGGTCAAAATTTACCATCCAGTTTATACCAAACTGGTCCGTCAAATTACCGTGCCAGGAGCCCCAGAATTGCTTTTCATAAGGATGATTGGGCTGGCCACCTACAGCAAGTGCATCATATAATTTCTTGCCCTCCTCCTCGTTATCCGCATGAAGGGAGATGAAGACATTATTGCCGGCTTTAAAAGTACCTTCATTACAGTTATCACTTGCCATCAGCACCTGGCCGCTGCTTAAGGGTAGCGCAATATGCATAATTTTATCCTCCTGACCTTCAGGTATTGGCATGCCCTGTGCGTCTTTCATACGCATGACCATAGTGAATTCACCGCCAAAAACGGATTTGTAAAAATTAAAGGCGGCTTCAGTATTGCCGTCGAAATTCAGGTAGGGATTAACTACTTTCATGATTATCTATTTAAAAAATTAGGAAATGCTTAATTGTATTTGTTCCAATTATTGTAAGTACGTCAAAAATTCTATCTATTTCATATTGCTTCCATTCCAATGCCCACCAGATATGAACACTTTTATAATAATATCTTCTTTACCGCCAGCCATACCACAGTGTCATATCTTCAAACAATCCCAGTAAATGCATTGCATTTATAAATGCGCTTGCCTTTCCACATTCCAGCAATAACAAATTTAATGCATCTTTTACTAATGCCGTTTTACATTTTTAATATATTATCCTAAAAAAATGCCATTGGCGCCAGTCCAAAACCTCTTCTAATTATCCCGATCTGACCCAGGTGATAAGCCTGATGCATATTCAGAAAGGTCCACAGATCGCCTAAGGTATTATCCAATATTCCAAATCCTCCCACCGGAGAATAGTCCAGTTCCAATTGCAGCGACGCATCGGGTAGATCCTCGAGGGCAGGTTGCACAAGTTCATACAGCTTAACCCATTCAGCCTTAATTTCCTCCAGAGGTGGATAGGGATAATCATCCATCGCCTTTGATTTTCCTTGCGGCGCAAATAGCTCCTCCCATTTTTTTACAACTGACACACCGGCAATCTGCGCATAACCATACTGCGCAAACATTAAATGTCCTGCGAGATATTTAACATGGTTCATCATGGGATGAATCCTTTTATTGGCTTGCATATCTGTGAATCCCTCTAATCCATTAGAGAACCATTTGGACTGTAGCACATAACCGGCTAATAAATGCTTTTTGCTATTCATAAAATCAATATTTTGATCATTTGAATTGATATAGCAAACTTAAAGGCATTTTCTATGGCATTTCGGGGGTAATTACGGCAACCTTAGGGGTTATTTACGCCAATTGTTAGCGCATGAAGGAATCGCCCCATTTTATAGCTGTTCGTCGTTCAAAATACAGTATTAAAGTTATGGAAAAGTGCAAGGCAAAAAAATAGCAATAAACCAAGTCTAAATCTCTATTTTAATTTCGATCCCGATGCCGGACTGGTGCCGATGCGACTCCTTATAAAAGCAAATCTCAACCGCCTCCAATGCACCAGTGACAATCAACTAACCTTCGCCTGGAAGGCGAAAGTTTGCCACTAC
>DATJDF010000077.1:0-19048 GCA_035497555.1 Arachidicoccus sp.
GCCCGGCAGATAAATAGTCAGGCGTTTATCCTGATAATTATGTCCATTGGGTAAATAAGTATTTGTCTGAACATCTTTAAAGAGCGCTTCAATTGCTTCCTTGGGCTGATGCAGACGCGTGGCAGCCATCGCAGTCAAGGGGAAATCCCAACCCCAGGTGTGGTCCCAATGCCAGACTTTTTTTACCAGGTCAAAAGTCCGGTGCATCGTAGCAGTATCCAGTCCGTTGGATGGCGGTATTGAAGCCAGCGCTGCCAGCACGGCCGGGTGATCAATAGTCACCTTACTATCTGGCGCATAACAGTCAGGTGTACTCTCGGTTGCTAAGTAAACACCGTTTTTTTCGGGCAGTGGTGCCAACTGACTGATTACTTTAGCCCAAGCTGTATCGGGCGTAAGACCCAGTCGTGTCCGCCATTGCTGAGCCGTATTTAAAGCCCAACTCCAATAACTTAATTCATAAGTGGGGTTAAATGTCGACATGGCATCAAAACACTCCTGTGCCGGTATAATTCCTTTTCCTAAATTATATTTTCCTGTTTTTGGATCCAGCGTGGCGAAAGAAGCCATAAAGTCTGCAGTCTGGAAAACAAGGTCTTTGTATTTGTTCAGAACGCCTTTATCCTTTTTGTTCCGGTAAAGCAATTCTGCTAAATAAATAAAATGGGGTTGCTGCCAGATTAAAAAGGCACCTACTGAGGAGGGTGCTTCGTCCCCATTATTATCCGTCATCTTCTGCCACCGGACACCTCTATAGCCTTGGCGCTGTGCAATTTGCTTCGCTTTATCTGCAATTGTAAAATACCAATCCAGGCTTTTCTCCAGTAACTCAGGACGACCCCATAAAGCAAAATGCGCACTATGCCACCAATACATTTCCAGATGTTGCTTCCCGTACCAGCTGTTGTAGGTCAGTCCCGTTTCCTGAGGCGCAAAATGCCCCGCACACTGTACCCGGCAAAGGTATTCAGACAAAATAATTCTTCTTTCCAATTCATTTGCCCGGGGATCAGTGGAGCCCTTAAAATCAACAGCCCCTCCGGAAAGCCAGAAAGAAGACCATGCCTGCTGACTACCTTTTACGACCTTGTCGATGGAAGGTAGTTGCTGGTGCGGCAAAACTTCCTGAGAAAATACGCTGTTTAGTATGAAAGTGGAGGTCTGTCCACCAGCCGGCGAAGTAACCGCTGGGCTAATTAGAAAAAAGTGCTTTCTGGTCGAATCAATTTGAATGGCCTGGTTGCAAGCGAAATTAAGATAGTATTTAGTGGTATCCAGCTGATGGGAAAAGAAGCCACCGGAAGTCCCATTACCTACTACATTATCCGTTTTATGGAAATGGCTTTCATGTGGTGCTTTATCGTCAAAATTAGCACCCATATCTGAAAAACTGGTTGTTGGATAAGGAAATGCAACCCTGACAAGTAAGCGTTTCTCCGCTAAAAGTGGAGATACAATTTTAAAGGAAACACCGTCTGAAGAAGCGTTGCCATAAGTATATACCGTAACCGGTACATTTTCCAGTGAGAATTTACTGGTAAGCGCGCCGGTCCATAAATCAAAATGCTGGTGGATTTCCTTCAGGTCACTGAGCGCGGCCAGTGCGCCATCTTTTTTATAAAGTACCAATCCGATATTACCCAGTTGTAACCGGTGTGGGTTTAACCGGAAATAATCTACCGCAGCCTTGGCGTGGGGCGGTGTTTTTTGTTGCGCCGTATAAGATACTTGCCTACCCTGTTGCGTAACGTAACGATACGCCTCTTTTCGTTCATAATGCTCCGTATTTGGAAAACTATGCCAACCCCATTCAGATTCTGTTCCCAATGGCACTCCGTGCTCATAGTCTTTATAAAAGGTTTGCATACCGGTTATATCAGCCGTATATGCAAATGCACCATTGCCCACTGTGATGGATGCCAGGGTATCCGCCTGATACAGATCGATATTATGTCTTTGCACAACTTCTTTTCTATCAATTGGTTGTGTACCTGAACATCCGGTCTCTATAAAAAAAACCGCGGCAAAAATTGCTATGAGAAATTGGCGCATATGCATCTATATGGGTTATTATATTTTTAAATCAGGTTTTAAATGGAATGTTTTAGAAAACGATTTCAGAGACTGCCAATGCGAGTCGAAACGTTGAGCAAATTATAAATAATAACGCACATTTGTTAAAGAAAAATGTGCAATCGATGCCGGCATCGATTGCGTAAATCAGCTGGTGACGAAAGCAACATTCTGCATAAGTGTAAGGACAATTTATATCCAGGAAGGAAACCAACATTATTTTGGCTATTTTTGCCTGCTAAAATCAGTTCAGTACATGTGTTACAATGACTTAATAACTAAATTAGGAAGATTCTAATTGTAAAATGCAAACTCCATGAAAAAACTTTTATTCACATTAGCCGCATTCACTATGTTACAGGCAACAGCACAACAACAACCGCTGACCCCAGAAGGCTTATTACAGCTTGGAAGAGTCAGTGGTCTTGGAATCAGTAAAGATCATCAGTCCTTCATCTTCAAAGTGAGTACGCCGGATATGGCGGAAAACAAATTGAATGCACAATTTTTCCAAATACCACTAAATGGCGGAGAAGCTTCTGCATTTGAGGAGAAAGACAAAGCGAAGTACCTGCCGGACAACCGTATTTCCCCGGATGGGAAATATATCCTGAGTTCTGATAAGGTAAAACTAGAGAAAGTCCTGGGCAAAGATATTTACCCGGAACTGGAAAAGACTTCTGCACAGGTTTATACTTCTCTGAATTATCGCCATTGGGATAAATGGTTCGAAGGCGATTTTGATCATGTCTTTTATGCGCCTTACGCCGACGGCAAAGCGGGTGAAAAAAAAGATATAATGCAAGGCGAACCCTTCTTTTGCCCTCAGCAACCATTTGGCGGAGATGAGGATTTTCTATGGTCTCCTGACAGTAAAAAAATCATTTACGTCACCAAAAAAGAAACAGGCACAGCCTATGCTCAAAGCACAAATACTGATATTTTTGCTTATGATCTGGCAAGCGGACAAACAGAAAATCTCACAAAGGATAATTTAGGATATGATTTAGCCCCCGCTTTTAATAAACAGGGCAAAATGGCCTGGTTGCAGATGAAAACCCCGGGTTATGAAGCAGACAAAAGTGATCTGGTCGTACGCACAGGACCCGTAACAGTTAACCTGACTGGTTTTAATGACCAGATAAATGTAGCTTCATTTATCTGGAGCGAAGACGGTAAATCACTGTTCTTCGTAGCACCTATAGATGGGACACTGCAGGTATTCTCTGTAAATGACATTGGATTAACCAAGATGCTGCCAAGCATTCGTCAGCTGTCAAAAGGTGATTTTGATGTTAAATCCATCCTGGCTCAGACTGGAGATGATTTAATTGTAGAAAAAGAAGACATCTCCCGGGCTGCTGAAATTTATAAACTGAACGTTAAAACCGGGGCGCTTACAAGGCTTACCCATGTTAATGACGAGGCCTATACAAAACTGACACCGGTCACTACTGAGAGAAGGTGGATCACGACAAAAGATAAAAAACAAATGATGGAGTGGATTATTTATCCACCGGATTTTGATAAATCCAAAAAGTATCCTACCCTGCTATACTGCCAGGGCGGACCACAGTCGGCCACTACACAGTTCTTTTCTTTTCGCTGGAATTTTCAGCTGATAGCCTCGGAAGGATATATTGTCGTCGTTCCCTGTCGTCGTGGTATGCCAGGCTATGGAACAAAATGGAATGAAGCGGTCAGCAAACACTGGGGCGGAGAAGTCATTCAGGATTATTTGGATGCCACCGATGATTTTTCAAAGGAAGCATTTGTGGATACCGCCCGCCGGGGATGTGTAGGAGCCAGCTTCGGAGGATATTCTGTATTCGAATTAGCAGGTAAACATCAGGGCCGGTTCAAATCTTTTATTGCCCACGATGGTGTCTTTGATTTTGTGTCCATGACAGGCACTACAGATGAGCTTTGGTTCGAAAAATGGGAAAAAGGTGGTTATTATTGGGAAAAGGATAATACTGTAGCACAGGCTTCGTACGCCGCATCACCCACCAATTTTGTAGACAAATGGGATACACCTATTATGATTGTCCAAGGGGGTATTGATTACAGAGTACCTGTTGAGCAAGGTCAGGGTGCCTTCCAGGCAGCGCAGTTAAGAGGAATCAAAAGTAAATTCCTATATTTCCCTGATGAGAATCACTGGGTACTGAAACCACAAAATGCGCTGGTTTGGCAAAGGGAATTTTTTGGCTGGTTGAAAGAGACACTTTAATACGGCTGCCTGGCAATTAAATAAGCAGAAATATAGATTTAAACACCAACAGAATGCATCTCTTGGAGATGCATTCTGTTGGTGTTTAAACCACTTTTAAACTGCCAAACTGCTTTATCACGCTGCCTAATTAAAAACTAATTTGTGACTCACAACTGTATATTATAAACCACCTCCTGGATTTTTTCATTATAGATATCTATACTGTCACTGTAATCCGATTCAAGTGATTGGGGCTGTGATTGGAACGCTTCTTTTGACTTTGCCTGCAGTTGCTCCGCTTCAAGTCGCTTCAGCTCAAACCCGCAATTCTTTAACCGGTAGGCACAGTACTGTTCCAGTAACTGATTTCGTTTATGTAGTTTTGGATTAAGGCGTAATTTGTCCAATTGATGAACAAGTTTATCACTTTGATGCCAGAAGCCCATACTTTGGTTTTTGATCTCGAACATCATGTCCTCCATTGTGGTATTCGTCGGCATATGATAACAACGCATTGCCATGGCTTCATACTGCGCAAATTGAATCATCCCGGTTTCATATTTTTTTAAATTATTGGGGAGCAATTTAAATGCTGTAACAGTTAATATAAGTGCTGAAAGCATCATAATACTCACCGTTTTTAACATTCTCAGCGTTTGATTTACTCTTAATTCGGGGATAGTAACCCAACCAATGATATAGCCGGCAATTAATCCGCCCATGTGTGCCGCATTATCGGTATTACCTTTTAGCCCATTCAGTAATATTATCGCTACATAAAGCGACATACTAATCAGCAGCGCTTTTCTGATCGTTTTTTCTAACATACCTGAGGACAGAAGTGCCAGAAAAATCCCGAATAACCCAAATATAGCACCTGAGGCGCCGAGGGATACCAAATCCGGATGCATCCAAAGGCTGGCCAAACTGGCGGCAGTACCAGTGATCAGATAATATATTGCAAATCTTAGAGAACCTAAAATGGGTTCTAGAAAAATACCAATAAAAAGGAGAGCATATACATTTAGTAGCAAGTGCATTAAACCGGCATGCATAAACTGACAGGAAAAAATACGCCACCACTGGCCGTCAAGGGTCAGAAGGGAGAAGTTGGCGCCAAAGCTGATGACCGCCTGAATGTTGGATACCAGAAACCCGCATCCCCCCATGGTCATACAGAGAAAATAAAAAATATTCAGATCAATCAGTATCGGCGTTATATAATAACCAGGCTTGGGATTGAAGATGGAGAGGAAACTAGATATATTGCTTTTGGTATCACCAACATCAAAAATTTGAGCTGCGTTTGATGTTAACGGCCGGTCAGCGGCAATAAGTACGACGGATGCAGATAAATATTTATCTGCAAGCGCTTGGGGGCTGAATACTTCCCAAAGCAAATTCAGCTGCGAGGTCAGCCGGTGAATATTTCTTCTGTTTTTACCCAGTGCATAGATCTGTGGCATCAGGCAACTGCTGTTCATGGTAACCCTATCGCCATCCAACTGGAAGGTGATTCGCTCTCCGAATGAGACCAGCGAAATGCCGGCAAAGGCAATAATTTCTGTTGCTGTGATTTTCCCGGTAGTCCACTTCATAGCTTTAATAGCCTCAAGCAACAACACGAAAACCTCCTTTTGGGATCTTCCCTCAATACGGAGTTCTTCCGTATAGCTGGCATTTAAGTGGAAAGCCATACCATTTGCAATTAGTTTGTTAAGGACCTATGTACCAGTTAGCCAATACAATATTAAAATAAAATTGCTTAAAAAAAGGATTACCACCAAAATATTCATACTAACTGTTTGCAGGGGTCGGTCTCTTAGAACATTATGAACGAAAGTAGAAGGTTATCCACATTAATTACCTGATCCCGACCTCACTCTGGGGATATTAGTTGGCGTTAAAAAAAAAATCCCTTTATTTTGCACAAACAAACATCTCCACAATGCTACCTAAATACAAACGGGTCTTATTAAAATTATCTGGCGAATCGCTTAAAGCAGAGAATAGTACTGAGCCCTTTGATCCAAAGATTATTGAACAATATGCCAATGACATCAAAAGCATTACGGATATGGGCGTTCAGGTAGCGGTTGTCATAGGCGCCGGGAATATCTATCGCGGGATGAATGAGGCTGAAAGTGGTATCGAAAGAGCACACGGAGATTATATGGGTATGCTGGCAACTGTAATCAATGGCATGGCAATGCAGGCTATGCTGGAGAAAATCGGCATTTATACGCGTTTGCAGAGTGCTTTACAAATGGATCAGGTGGCGGAACCCTATATCCGCAGAAGGGCAATCCGGCATTTAGAAAAAAATCGTGTGGTGATCTTTGGTGCCGGCACAGGCAACCCTTACTTCACAACTGATACAGGTGGATCACTTCGCGCTATTGAAATAAAAGCAGATGTTATCCTAAAGGGCACCCGGGTAGATGGTATCTATACAGCAGATCCGGAGAAAGATCCTAAAGCCGTAAAGTATGAAAATATCAGCTACAAAGAATGTATTGATAAAAGCCTGAAAATCATGGATATGACCGCCTTTACGCTTTGCATGGAAAATAAATTACCGATCATCGTATTTGATATGAACAAACCGGGCAACTTGCGTGCAGTCATCGAAGGCAAGAACGTAGGCACGCTGGTGACTGAATAGGTGATAAAGGGGCTGCGCGCCCTGTCCCAATATTGGCTAGCTTTTCAAAATGGGTTTATCACTAACTTTTTATTCCATCTAAAATAAAATAATCCCCGCCGGTAATTACTGGCGGGGATTATTATATTTATTATTTCTATATTCCTTCCTTCAATACTTTGAATGCTCTCTATATTAAGGCTAAAAGGCTTATTTGCCTTTTACATAAGATTGGATACGATCAGATTCTCATCCTTGCTTTCAAGGACAGAATGGCCCATTAAAAATTCATCTACCTGGCGGGCACATTCTCTTCCTTCACTGATCGCCCAGACCACCAGGGATTGTCCACGGCGCATATCACCGCAAGCAAATATTTTGGGGATCGATGAACTGAAAGCCTTTTCAGTGGCCATGACGTTACCTCTTTCATCCAGATCAACACCCAGTTCATCTACCATGCCTTTGTGCAGAGGATGTAGAAAGCCCATCGCCAAAAGTGCCAGTTCACAGGGAAGCTCACGTTCACTTCCTTTGACTTCCAGAAATTGAGAAGGGCGACCGTTTTCAGATTTCCATTCCAGATCGACAACTTTGATGGCTCTAAGCTGACCATTCTCGTCTCCTAAAAATTCTTTAGTGGCGATAGCCCAATGTCTGTTTGCGCCTTCTTCATGAGAGGAAGTCGTTTTTAAGATCATAGGATAAGTTGGCCAGGGCATAAATTCTGTACGGCTTTTTGGTGGAATCGGCATTAATTCAAACTGCGTAACCGACTTAGCATTCTGGCGATTTGAAGTACCGACACAATCACTGCCTGTATCTCCCCCACCAATAATGATCACATTCTTACCAGTGGCAGTAATTTCTTCGGGAAGTATGTTACTTTCAATTTCCGGTAAGGCATGTGGATCCTTACCTGCCACCCGTTTGTTTTGCTGTTTGAGAAATTCCATGGCAAAATAGATACCTTTGTTTTCTCTTCCATGTACCGGTAGGTCACGCGGAACAGTCGATCCTCCTGCAAGAACAACTGCGTTGTTTTCTCGCAAAATATCGTTGAGCTTCACGTTTACACCTACATTTGCATTATAACGGAATATTACCCCTTCCTGTTCCATAACAGCCACACGGCGATCAATAATATTTTTCTCCAGTTTAAAATCCGGAATACCATATCTGAGCAGTCCACCTGGAGCGTCGTCTCTTTCAAACAATGTGACCTGGTGGCCTGCATTGTTCAGCTGCGTCGCCGCTGCCAGACCAGCTGGACCAGAGCCGATTACCGCCACTTTCTTGCCTGTACGAACAATGGAAGTTCTTGGCTTAACAAGATTTAATTCGAAAGCTTTCTCTATAATGTGTTTCTCTATTTCTTCAATGACGATCGCCGGTTGATTGATCCCCAAGACGCAAGCACTCTCGCAGGGCGCGGGACAGATACGTCCGGTAAATTCAGGAAAATTGTTGGTGGAAGATAAAATTTCATATGCCTCCGGCCAGTCTTTTCTGTAAACGGCATCGTTGAATTCCGGAATCAGATTACCCAGCGGGCAGCCGTTGTGGCAAAAAGGTACACCACAATCCATACACCTTGAAGCCTGTTCGTTTAGCTTCTCATCCGCATACAGGAATTCGAATTCTTTATAATCCTTTACCCGTTGCTCCACACTTCTTTTCTCGGGTAACTCCCGGGTGTGTTCTAGAAATCCTGTTATTTTTCCCATAATCCCCTAATTATAAAAAGTTGATTTTAAATTGTTGCCTGCTCTTTTTTATTTGACCAGGTCTGTCGCTTTTGATGCCAGTAAGGCCCTTTTGTAATCACGCGGCATGGCTTTTACAAAGTTTTTTAATTGATTGTCCCAATCACTGATGATAAATCGGGCAACATTACTATCTGTATTTTTCAGATGCTTTTCTACCAAGGATCTGAGCGCAGTTACATCTTCTTCCTCTAATGGCTCTAAATCTGCCATTTCTGAATTGAACAAGGCCGGAAGTCGATTATTGACATCGTATATGTAGGCGATACCGCCACTCATACCTGCGGCAAAGTTGCGGCCTGTTTCACCCAATATAACAGCAACGCCGCCGGTCATGTATTCACAACCGTGATCTCCTACACCCTCAACTACGACTTTGGCGCCAGAATTTCTTACACAGAAGCGCTCACCAGCCTTACCACGGATATAGGCCTCTCCGGATGTTGCACCTATAAAGGCGGTATTGCCAATGATGATATTCTCTTCTGCCACAAATTTGGCATGCTTAGATGGATAGACAATCAGTTTGGCACCACTCAGTCCTTTACCTAAATAGTCATTGGCATCCCCTTCCAGTTCCAGCGTCACACCCCGGGTATTGAAAGCGGCAAAGCTCTGACCGGCCGTTCCGGTGAAATGGAAATGAATTGTATCTTCAGGCAACCCATCTGCCTTATATTTTTTACTAATTTCATTTGAAAGGATGGTTCCTACCGTCCTATCAATATTGCGAATGGGAAAAGATCCCGTAACCTTTTGCCCACTTTCAAGTGCCGGAGCTGCGACTTTCAGTAGCTGCCAGTCAAGCACCTCATCAAGATTATGATCCTGGGCTTCCTGGTGATATAATCCAATATATTCACTGGCAACCGGCTGCTTGTATAATATAGGAGACAGATCTAATTTTTCGTATTTCCAGTGGTGAATGTTTTCTCTTCTTTCAAGGCAATCTACCTGTCCAACCATTTCATTAATGGTCCTAAACCCTAATTCTGCCATAATTTCACGAAGATCCTGTACAAGGAACCGGAAGAAATTTACGACATGATCTGCATTACCGGAGAATCGTGCTCTTAAATCTTCATTTTGCGTAGCAACACCTACCGGGCAAGTGTTAAGATGGCATTTACGCATCATTATACAACCCTCTACCACCAGAGCAGCAGTTGCGACGCCCCATTCTTCAGCACCCAGTAAGGTAGCAACGGCGATGTCCAGTCCTGTTTTCATCTGCCCGTCAGCCTGGACAACAACCCGGCTACGCAGGTTATTTTTGACAAGGGTCTGATGCGTTTCCGCAAGACCTAGTTCCCAGGGAAGACCAGCGTGTTTAATAGAGCTGATCGGTGAAGCACCTGTGCCACCATCAAATCCGGAGATGAGCACCACGTCAGCCTTCGCTTTAACAACACCCGCAGCAATCGTCCCGACACCCGCTTTCGAAACCAATTTAACATTAATACGAGCTGCACGATTGGCATTTTTCAAATCATAGATCAGCTGTGCCAGATCTTCGATTGAATAAATATCATGGTGTGGTGGCGGTGAAATTAAGGTAACGCCTGGTGTGGAATGCCGCACACGGCCAATCCAGTCATTCACCTTATGACCGGGCAACTGTCCGCCTTCACCAGGTTTGGCACCCTGTGCCATTTTTATTTGTAATTCATCCGCTTCCGTCAGGTATTCGCTGGTAACGCCAAATCTGGCCGATGCGACCTGTTTGATAGCAGAACGCATGGAATCACCGTTCTCTAAAGGCTTATAACGGATTTGGTCTTCACCACCTTCACCAGTATTGCTTTTCCCGCCCAGGCGATTCATGGCAATTGCGAGTGTGGTATGCGCTTCCCAGGAGATAGAACCAAAAGACATCGCACCTGTGGCAAAGCGTTTGAAAATATTTTCTGCCGGTTCCACTTCGTCAATGGAAATGGAAGACCGGTTAGGTTTAAGGGCGAAAAGACTTCTAAGTGTTACCGCCTTCTTACCCTGCTCATTGATAAGTTTAGCGTATTTTTTATAAATCTTATAATCATTCATCCGGGTAGAATACTGTAACAAATGAATGGTCGACGGATTGAAAAGGTGTACTTCACCTTTTCTGCGCCATTGATATAACCCCCCTTCCGGCAAGCGGTCAACAGGGATTTCAGTTTTGCTGAATGCAAAGCGGTGTTTGAAAAGCGCTTCTCTTGCAATTTCATCGAGGCCCATACCGTCGATGCGCGATGTAGCGCCTGTAAAATGCCGGTCAACAACGGCTTTATTTATACCGATAATTTCAAAAATCTGTGCGCCCTGATAAGACTGCAAAGTAGAAATACCCATTTTGGAGAACACCTTTAACAGACCTCCACAGACAGCTTTTACATAGTTTTTCTTGAGGTCGTTGACCGTCAAATCCGTTTTCAACCGGCCCGTAATTTTAAGCGAGCGTATAGTAGACAGCGCTAAATAAGGATTAATCGCTGTTGCGCCAAAACCAATCAGACAGGCAAAATGATGTACTTCCCAGATATCACCGGCTTCCACAACCAGGGCAACTTTTCCACGGATCCCCTTAAGGATCAGATGATGATGCACTGCAGAAATGGCCAGTAATGATGGAATGGCAGCGTGTTCACTGTCTATTGCCCGGTCACTGAGAATAAGTACTTCAAAGCCGTCATTAACGGCGTCAACAGAATAGCGACATAATCTTTCAATCCCTGCTTTTAATGCACCAGGTTGCCCGTTGGCTCTAAAATAAGTCTGAAGTGTTTTCGCCTGAAAGCTACCTGTATCTATGGAACGGATTTTTTCCAGCTCAATATTATTGAGTACCGGGTTTTTGAGCGCCAGTGTATGACAGTAATGCGGTTCTTCTTTTAAGGTATTACCCGACGAGCCCAGAAAGGTCGCCAGTGACATGACCATCCGTTCTCTGATGGGATCAATCGGCGGGTTGGTCACCTGGGCAAACAGTTGTTTAAAATAGGCACTCAAATGCTGGGGCTGATCACTCAGCACTGCCAGTGGTGCATCAGAACCCATAGAACCGAGTGGCTCTTTGCCATCCAGCGCCATTGGCGAAATGATATCATGCACATCTTCCTGCGAATAGCCAAATGCTTTCTGATATTTGAAAACCTGTGTATCTTCCAGATGTGTAAATTGGACACGTGGTTCCACCAGTTCTTCCATTCTGATTTTATATTTGTTCAACCATTCACCATAGGGCTTCCGCGAACAAATATCACTTTTAAGTTCATCATCACTGATGATACGTCCCTGTTCCATATCTACAACAAACATCTTCCCCGGCTGTAAACGGCCGTTCTGAATAATAGTTGCAGGATCGACCTGAAGCGCACCGGTTTCTGATGCCATGATAACACGATCATCATTGGTCAAACAGAACCTGGATGGACGGAGTCCGTTTCTGTCCAAAGTGGCGCCAATAATCTTACCATCTGTAAAGGAAATCGTTGCAGGACCATCCCATGGTTCCATCAGGCAAGAATGATATTCATAAAAAGCCTTTTTAACCGGATCCATCAGATCATTACCATCCCAGGCTTCAGGAATCAGCATCATCATAACATGTGGTAAGGAACGGCCGGTTAAGGCTAATAGTTCTACCATATTATCAAGACAGGCGGAATCCGATTGCTGTGAAGTAACAATAGGCAACAGCATATCGATTTCTTCTTCTGTAAAGTATTCACTGATAAAATCTCCCTCACTTGATTTTAACCAGTTCAGGTTACCCTGTAAGGTGTTGATTTCTCCATTATGCGCAATAAACCGGAAAGGTTGCGCCAATTTCCAGGAAGGGAAAGTGTTTGTCGCAAATCTTGAATGAATCAGCGCAAAGGCAGAAACCACTTTCTTGTTGTTCAAATCATTAAAATAATGGCGTACCTGACCGCTGGTCAGCTGTCCTTTATATATTACGGTCTTATATGACAGAGAGGCGATATAGAAACCGATTTCATCATTCTTGACAGTATTAAGAATGGTATGCACTGCATAATTACGCAATACAAATAACTTCCGTTCAAAAGATTCCGGATCACTTATATGGTCCGGACAGGCGATAAATACATGTTCCATTTCCGGTTCAACGGACAGCGCAGTTTTACCGATATTGTTCGTATTGACCGGAACCTTACGATACGTAATAATTTCCAGCCCTAGTGTTTCAACGGCGCGGTTAAATATTTCCCGACATTCCTCTCTGAGCCGTAAATCACTTGGGAAAAATAAGACACCTACTCCATACCTGCCAAAGGAAGGCAAATGAACGCCTGTCTTGAGGCATTCGTCGAAAAAGAATTCATGTGGTGTTTGAATCATGATACCAGCTCCATCCCCTGTGTTCTGTTCGAATCCACAGGCCCCTCTGTGTTCCATATTCTCCAATATGGTTAATGCATCAGCAATATTCTGGTGAGATTTTCTGCCTTTAATATTGGCAACAAATCCAACGCCACACGCATCATGCTCAAATGAGCTGTCATACAACCCTTGCTGTCCTTTTGATCTTGACATATCTACAAACAAATAGTGAATTAAATAATTGCGTCACATTTTTGACGACAGCCACTAAATTAGAGAATAATTTTTATATTTTCTAAATATTCATCAATTTTTTTTGAAGTTGTTTAAACTAATGTTCGTTATCAGGTGTCATTTTTATATAATTTTCAACGTTTTATGCATATCATTGAATTTTATCAAATAATCAGCCATGCATATTATATTTATATATTATTAAAAAAACACATTGTTAAATTCATTAATTTCTACTTTTCTCCACAATTGATTCCCATGTTTTCCTGTCGCCTATTTTAAAATTAATAAAATACCGGTAAATTATCAAATGGATCTCTTTTTTTAACCCTTCTGAAATTTGCTACAATTTGAGTAGGTTTCCTAAAATACCAGCCATTTTTAACCGCTTTTGGCATGGATCACCTCCTTTGTTTCTATTCCCATCCTTTTCGGACCTTTTTCCTCATGTAACCCGGTACCCTTTTATACCCTATTTAGAGGATTGACTTATGACCAGCAATTTTCAGCTTTGCCCTATTATTTATTACCAAATTATAATGAAAAATTCACGGCGGCTAAATTGACGAAAGCAATTCCAGATAATGGCCAAATAGCCGGCAAAACTCAATTACGATACGCTTTCCGGAGACATTTTTAGCTATTACAAATAGTTTTTTTTAGAAACAGTGGTACTAAAATTGAATATATTCTTATTGGCCCAATGGCAGGCGCCATCAACCTGAATGCAAATTATTCTTTTCTCGTCTATCCTCGGGAATCCTAACAATTCCGCTATGTATTATAAAACAACCGCCACTGTTGATTTTAGCGATTACAAAGCCCTCAAAAGAGCACTAATTTCAAGGATTAAAGCTGGTTATGATCCTTGTGGCAACTTGGCCATGGGTAGGGATAATTATAGTGAGCATAGTTGGTGTGCATATGACAATACAAAAAATTAAAGCCTGTGCAGTGTTTGAGAAAAATCAATACTGGGCACAGGCTTTTATATTTGCCGACCTGAAACCATTGTTATCACGAGGTTTCAGATGACAATTTGTTAAAGTTGCTTATTTTAGATAATGCACAATCGCATCACTTTCCGGAGTAACTTTTGATTCAAAATGAGCCAGTAGATTGCCGCTGGGATCAATCAGGAATTTATTGAAATTCCAGGAAATCGTTGCATCCAGAACACCATTCTCACTCTTATGTGTCAGGTATTCATAAACCGGCGTTATATCATCTCCCTTGACATCAACGCGCGTGGTTAAAGGAAAGGTAACACCGTAATTCTTTTCACAGAAGGACTTAATATCCTTATTGTCGGCAAATTCCTGATCATGAAAATTATCGGAAGGGAAACCGACAATCACTAATTTGCTGCCGTAGTCCTTATACAGCTGTTCAAGGCCTTTGTATTGAGGAGTAAAGCCGCATTTTGAAGCCGTATTGACAATCAGAATGTATTTCCCTTTAAACTTAGAGAAATCGATGGTTCCACCATCGATGGAAGGCACTTTAAAATCATAGATGGTTTTCGCCCCAGTTGCACTGTCCATATTCGTCGTATTTTTTGTCGCTGTAAATGCAGCCCCCGTTATTAGGGCAACTCCCAGCAGACTGTAGAAAAGTATCTTTTTCATGAATCTTAATTTGTACCAAAAATACGGGATATTTTGTTTCCTAATCCTTAAATTCCAAACACCCGATAGTTGGAGTTGAACCGGATCTTAATTCATGGTTCAGATCAAACTGTATATTAATCGGTCGACCCTGATGCACCGCAGCCGAGTTGCCCAATACTCGGAAATCATAGACAAACCGTTGGTTATCAATCACTGCAAAACCTGGATCCTCATTCCATATACAATCCTTATAGGTACCCACCGCAGGTTGGCTGACGGCTTTAAGCAAGCAGTTTTGGAAATCTGCCTTAATCTTACCACTGCTCATTTCATCAAAATATAGTTCGTCCAAAGACGTATTATCTCCATAAATGATATTATTGACAGCTGTAAGTTGTAATGGATATTGCTCGCCATTTGATCCTTGACCAGCGAGATATAATCCGGGATCTGTATGATAAACATGATCATTACTATAGCTGGCAATCGTAGAATAGATCAAATCGTAACGCCCTCCCATTAGCCGCAGGGCAATACCCGAATTATACAAAAGGCAATTAATGATCCGGGCCGTACTATTTTGAAGCAGTACTGCCTGCTTGGAAGCATTGCCGATCTGGCAAGCTTCCAGCATTATATTAGGAGGTTCATTTTCGCTAATCGGATCCGTTCTGGACGTATCAGTGATACCGTTAATAGCATTGCGTAGGGTGACACATTGTAATTTATTGCCCTGACTTTGCTGGCCAAAAACAATACCGCCCCAACTACCCGGTAGATCACTATAAGGCCGGTCAAGCCTGTTATTGGTAAATAGTATCTGTTCACCTTTGTTGTAACCACCGAGCGCAAGTAGACGGCCATCCACCCATAAGCGTGCATTTAACTGACTGTAAATTCTAGTTCCTTTCTCGATATGAAGTGTTGCCTGGCTACCAACATGGACATCCCCCATCAGTACTATCGGTCTTGCTGATGTCCAGGTAGTATCTTTTTGGAGGGTTTGAGTTTGTAAAAAAAAGGCATTCTGCCCGACCGCAGATAACAGTACTTTGCCCGTCTGACCATTATATTGAAATTCAATGCTGTCAAGCGCATTAAAGGGGCTGTTCTGCGCACTTGCAGGCAATCTTACAGTGACAAACACATATATACTGTCTTTATCCTGTAGAAGAATATCATTAAAACTAGTTCCCGGCGTGCCGTTCACATTGATTTTAAACGCAGATTGGTCTCCGCCTCCCAACGTCAGCCGGCTAATCTGGACCGGTTGGGTATTATTATTGAAAATTTTAAAGGACTGGGTGATTTGTACAGTGGCTGTGAACACCGTATCAAACTTGATGGAGTCCTGAGAAGTAAAT
Organism: Arachidicoccus sp.; assembly: GCA_035497555.1. Lineage (GTDB taxonomy): Bacteria > Bacteroidota > Bacteroidia > Chitinophagales > Chitinophagaceae > Arachidicoccus. The sequence continues at coordinate 16,230 of DATJDF010000077.1, forward strand.
AAGTATACGCCCGCTCCAGTCGCTATTTGTTCTTTTTTACAGGCAAAGTTGATAAACATGCCCATACAGCAGCCGTAAATAAACAGTTTTCTGATCATGAATGCCCGATTGATAATTTTCGATAAAATTAGCGCTTTGTAAGGACAACTCTCCCTGAAATTGCAGATTGTTTATCTGCAGGGGCCAAATTTTCTGTATTTAGCGCACTGCTTGTCAGCGAATTAACTATCCACCAGTTATCCGAAGCGTTAAGGCTCCCTATTTTTATTCCAGGGTCTTAATCAGTAGCTCACCACCTGCTCTTAGATCAGCATCCTCAATAAAATATCCTGAAATGCTTTTTTTATTCAATTGGATGGACTCAATTTTATTACCCTTACCTGGTTTTATAATGGAGAATTGCTTCCCTCCTAATTCTAAAGTTGTTTTATCAAACAGGGGCACAGACACGATATACTTTGGGTCCGCCGGTGAAAAAGGATAAAAACCCATTGCATTAAACACATACCATGCAGACATCTCGCCTGCATCATCCATACCGGCATAGGCCAGTTTGTCTTTACCCATATCATAAAAATGGTTCATAATGCTATCCAGCAGGATTTGAGTTTTTTGTTGTTTTCCTACAAAGTAATACAGGAAGGGATTACTGTGATCGGGTTGATTTCCCTGACAATACTGGCCAATAAATCCAGTCAGGTTATCCGCTTCCACCCCGTTCCATGGAATGGAAAAGAACTGATCCAGCTTCTTTTCAAAGGCCGCTTTTCCATGATAGAGCGCAATCAGCCCTATGACGTCATGCGGTACAAAAAAGGAAGATTGCCAGGCGTTGGCTTCCCGGTACATGTATTCATAATAGGGGAACTTGGGATCAAAGGGTGTTACCCAACTGCCATCGGCCAATCTTCCCCGCATAAACCCGCTGGCCTCGTCAAAAACATTTTTGTAATTGTCCGTTCTTGCCATGAGCATTTTATAATTACTGCTATCATGAAGTGCATTTGCCAGCAAAGCGAGGGCATAATCATCATATGCATATTCTAGCGTCTTTGTAACAGCCGCCTTTGCTTTGGTTGGAACGGTCGGATTTTTAATATCAGGTGTGGCAATATAACCTTTGCTGGCATACTCAGTAATATATGGTCTGGTTCCACCTTCCTTGGTGGCATTATTCAAGAGCAGCTGATAAGCCGTCTTGACATCATAATTTCTTAATCCGCGAAGGTAGGTGCCTGCAATAAAAACAGCGGCATGATCGCCGTGAAAAAAGGTCGGCATAAAACCTGCAATTTCTCCTTTGTTAATCATGGAGCTAATAACATCATTCGCGACATCGGGTGTCAACATACCTAATAGTACTAATTTGTTGCGGTAGGTATCCCATAGCGATGGCAGCGAATAATACCGAAATCCTTTATTCCTGACTATACCGCTATCATCTGTAAACTCACCGTTAATATCACTCCTTAAAACAGGCCACAGAAATGACCGGTATAAACAAGAATAAAAGAGCCGCTTTTGGCGCAGCGAGCCGCCTTTTACTGTAATTTTTGATAATAGCTGGTTCCAGGTCTTTGTAGCAGCGTTTCTTACCTGCGCAAAAGTTTTGTTCAACATTTCCTTTTCGAGATTCTCCTTTGCATTTTGTATACTAACAAAAGAAAATCCAATACGTAAGGAAACGGCCTCGGTTCCCTTTGCAAATTCAACAACGGGTATAAAGTGATCTTTAGCCTTTATGGAATCAATTTTTTGAATCGGCCGACTAGATGTTGCATAAAAATACATCTTACCCCCTGTCTGCTGAAATCCCGTAAACACATTACTATTCACCTGTTGAATGTTCCATGTCCGCACAGGTTCATTGGATTTGGATAGATCGGCGAGCAACCTGATCTGCTTACCCGGATCTGCGGTATATTGATGGAAGCCGCAACGCAAGGTAGAAGTAAGCTGGACATTTATGCCATATCGCTTCAGGTAGACTTGATAATAGCCAGGTTGTGCAGATTCGTTCTGATGACTGAACCCAGAGGCATACGCATCTGCATTAACCTCACCTGTCACTGGCAACAAGGGTATATTGCAAAGATTCCAGTGTCCTTTGCTGCTATGTGCAAAACCATAAATAACAGTATCTTCATACTGGTAGCCGGATCCGCTTCTAAACTGCGTGACCGGGGTTAACTGAACCATGGCATTGGGCAGAGAGGTTCCGGGAAAGACTTCTGCGCCCCAGGCACGGTGGGTAGGTGTAAATCCGAGATCTGTACTATCCCAGAGCGTGGCAGTCCCTAAAAATGGATTTATATATTCAGTAGGCTTTTGCTGTGCCTGAAGCTGACAGGCGAATAGCAGACAGGATAAAATGCGTAGTATAGATTTCATGGATTCTCTTAAAAAATTGTAAATCTGGTTTGCGCCAGAGGCTCCTGGTTTAAGGCAGGTTAATTACTAGTAACCCAGCCAAGCCTTACCCACAGTGGGGTTTTTTATTTTTAATAATAATTAACAAAAACGGACAATAGCTAAACCTCCATTCGTCCATACAAGTAGGACCTGGTCAGGAGACCAAAATTTCCTAAACCAAAGAAGACTTAGATCGCAATCATAAAGTTTTGAACCAATCATTAAAATCATTGGTACAGCTATGCGACTGCATGTCGGTAAATAGCATTAAACGGCAATTATATGGGATGGGACTTCTGGCCATCTTAATATATCTATTCAGCCGGCTTTGGATCAAGACTATATTTTCTGAACCTGTCTTTTCCGCCTCCTTTCTAATATCACCTGCCTCCATTGCAGAAACGGTC
>DATJDF010000078.1:0-10357 GCA_035497555.1 Arachidicoccus sp.
CGCCTTTAGGGCGCATTTAGATGTGTCCTGACATGGGCTCGTTTGATTTTCATAATTCAACAGGTTTAAGAGGTTAAATAATCGCGGTTAAATCTTATTTTCTTTAACGGTCTCCGGGTTTTAAAGCAGGCGTGCCGTTAAGGGTTTTAATAGATACGGATCTCTTTTCCCGATTGTTTAAACTGAAAAGACTGGATCATCTGAAGTTCACTCAGGGCCTCGGTCACATTTTCCTCCTTGAAAATACCTGAAAATACAAAATCGGCTGCCTGGTCGTTATCAAATTGGATGTTTACATCATACCAGCGTTCCATATTTCTGGCCAATTCAGAAAAGGACTGGGCGTTGAATACCAGTTGATGCTGCATCCATGCGGTTTCACTTATAATGGGCTCGCCAGATGCCTGCAGGGTTGGCTGCAGTGGTTTAACAGAAAAACCCGCAGGAACCCTACTTTGATTTACAACAGCAAGGGAATCTTCGTTTTCCTGCGGTATCTTTCCATTATTATTAGTACCAGACCCACTGGCAGTAACTGCCTCTATTTTATTAACCCGGGTGCTTGCATTAAATATGATTTTCTCATTTGGTTTGAGTCGAACGATATGATCGGGTGCGTCTTTAGAGTAGACCTCCACAGCACCTTTTAATAAAGTCGTTTCTACCATTTCGTCTTCCGGATAAGCCTTTACATTAAAACGGGTGCCAATATCTTTAATATCTACGAGCTTCGTGTGAATAATAAAGGAATGCTCCGGGTCGTGTTTGATATCAAAGAAACCTTCTCCTGATAGGGTTACTTCCCTTATCCTTTTGTTTATGAAGTCTTTATCGTAGGTGAGTTGACTGCCGCTGTTCAACCAGACCTGACTGCCATCCGGTAGCATAAGATGTTTTTGAGCACCATTTTGTACAATGACAGCTTCCAGCCCCGGTTGGGTATATTGCCTGATAAACCAGCCCAGACCGATTGTAAATATAATAATGGCAGCGATCCGTTTCCAGGGCCAGTGCATAATCCGGTAGGACCTATGCTCAAAATGAGTTTGTGCGGGTTTTGAAGCATCCGTAGAATCCGTTGCGGTATACGATAAGGCTGCGCCTGGGAACGCAGCAGTACTTAGAGCGTCCTGCGTTGCAATGACGGCGTCTGCAATACCTGACGGAATTGAACCCTTCGTTGTCTCATCTTCTATTTTGCTTATTCTCAGGTATTTATCTAAGAACCTGGCTTTATGTTCCATCCAAACAGCTGCCTGATTTTGAGAAACAGGTGACTGAGCAACCTGTTGCCAATAAGCTTCCAGTCTTTTATATAGCTGGACAGCTTCCTGGAGTTCGGGCTGTTCAAGTAAATGCTCAAGCTGCAGCTTTTCCTTTTCAGAGAGGCTGCCATCCCGGCTTTTACTTAGAAGTTCCCATATTTGATTTCTTAGATCCATAAGGATGAAAGTTTGTGTTATGAATCGCGCTCTATTGGCTGTCTACTAGGAGACAATAAAAAATAACTTTACCCCTAAAGGCGGGTAAAATTTTTTTGGAGAAAACTGAAAAATAGAGTCATGAGTGGGTGCAGATCATTAAATTCATGGCAATTGGTTATTTGCCTAATATCAGTAGACCCTGTTAATCGACTGGTAGATAAGGACTTTAATCTTATGGGTGCCTATGCATACTTAATCCAGGGCTTTATGTAATTTCTGAAGCGCTATATGCATTTGATGTTCAATCGTTTTGATGGAGAGCTGTAATAGATGAGCAGCCTCCTTATATTTTAAGCCATCTTCCTTGATCAGTTGATAGATGATGCGGCATTTTGGGGGTAGTGCCTCGATGGCTGATTCAACTTTACGGCGAAGTTCAGAAAATTCAATGAGGGCTTCCGGGTCCAGCTCCACAGATTTGAATTGAGGTATAGACTGATCCCAGTCCCAGTCCGCTGCCGGACTGTCCCCACTTGAAAGGCGTAGTTTCTGGCTTTTCAGGTAATTGAGCGCCGTGTTTTTGGTGCTGACATAAAGATATAACCGAAAATCTTTTACAATCCCTACTTGTTCCTTCTGACGCCAGACACCTATCATCACATCGGAGACGATTTCTTCTGCAAGCTCCTGGGAATGGATGATAGAAACAGCAAATCTTAACAGATCAGGGAATACTAATGCATAAATGTTTTCGTAAGCAGTATTGCCTGTCCCGACGGACAGCTGCTGTTGTAATATTTGGAGTCGTTCCTGATCAATCATACATTGAAAATAGCCGGATCAATTTGGGGGCAAAGTACGAACAAATGTTCTTATGGAAAAAATTGAAAGTCAGTAAAGGTGAAAATTACTGCCCTAGCACGTTTGCCTGCATTTAAATGTAGACAAATGTAAAGTGAATCGACAGAATTGAATTATCCTCGAAATCGGTAATTACAGCGCATTTGATTTCTGTTTATGCTGGGTATAGGTTTAAGGTGACTATTGAAGAAGCGTAGCCAGGATGATATTTATTAACTGGCTAATCTTCACAATTTTTAAACCCCTAATTGCCTGTACAAATGCACTGTCATCTTCCCATAAGGGACGATTGAATCAATCCAGTGTAGTGCTAATTTGGCCAGCGAGATTAAATTGTATTTCAAGCTTGTTCTTATATCTTTTAGATGAATCGAATTATAATGGGGAGATTTTAAGAATGCTTCATAGAAGGCCCAGCCAGCCGCAAATTGATTAGACTCCAGCAAATAAGTAATTAATAGCCTGTAAAAGTGCTTGTATTCGGAGTAGTGGAATTGACTTCTATCCGGGTAGATATCTTCAAGTAGAAATTGGCTATCTAAAACCTCCGTTATCCGGTCATATCGCTGCTTATCCAGCAGTGAATCAATGTAATTTATTTTGGCAAAAAGGTAGTCGGGGAACTGTTTAAAATTGGTTTTCGCTACCTTCCGTGCTGCTGACTTATTATTGCATATCTGATAACAGATGAATATAAGATTTTGAAACTGCGGATTTTGCGGGTATTTTTTTGCAGCTATTAAAATGTCCCTTATTAATTGCGCATAATTCGTATTTGGAGATTGCCTGGTCACCTGAACAAAGTAACCGGTAAAAATAGCGGTCTCAGCTTCTGAAATTGAGTAGTTGCCGATTTTGTTTAAGGGAGTATTGGTTAATTCTATAGCATTTCGTGAAAACCTATGGATGGCATCTGACAGAACTGCGTCTGGTGCCTCTGAAAAAGGAAGAATGGATTTCTCAAAAATATATAGTAATGGAGAAATCCCTTTTAATAGAATGACAGATATATCCATTCCCCTTGTCTCAGAAAAGTATTGATCCCATTGGGCTCGGGTCCAATCAGCAACTTCAGACCGGTCATAGCTGAGTAGCACGTCTTTCTTTTCTACGGATAAATCCTGGAAATCTAATGGTTTGCCAAAGTGTTCCCCGGTTTTATTACTGCTTGTCCGCGCGCTTGATTTGGAGGAAATCCAATTACCCAAAAGTGAATTGGCCTCTGCAATGTCATCCGTGTCATCTTCAGGGTTTCTTTGATGCTTCGGGCGCTCAGCCAGCGGTAAAGGTTCAGGGCACTTCCGGCTTTCCATAATCATCATTGCGAACCGGAATTCCGGGTTGCGCGTGTAGCCTTCCTGCCGGTGGTTTTCTTCCGCTTCGTAAATTGTATGGTGCAAAGTTGCATAATCATCAAAAGGTTCGAGGTCAAATTCTTCAACAATCGCGTCAATGGAGTCAGGATGCTCATTGAAATCATAAAGCCCGGAATCTAGTTGGCCGGTAGCAGGGTCTAAAAGAAAAGTGCTGAAAGCTTTATTGCCATTTATATGATCGCGCGTGATTAAAAACATAATAAATTCCCGGCCTTCTACTTCCATTTGGCTCATGTACATCGCACCCAAAGGCAATTTTTGAACCCTGCCGGATTCAAAATAACTTCTTTTATTATGCTCAATCTGTGGAATCTGCTTTTTCTTGTTTTCCTTTTTTGCCATAGAGGGCAAATTTAAGGAGTTATCAGCTTCTAACAGAAATTCGTTGCTTTTAATGGATTTTTCCTGTGCCAGTTTCCTCCATTTCTTAAATGGCGGGTTTAGCGGGCCGGTTGAGCTACCCTGATTTTGTTGTCCTACATTTAAATTCAATTTTCGTTACATTTGTTCAAAGATGACATACTCGATGCGTAAATTTTCTAAATTTCTTTTTTCAGGGCTAATATTATGTAGTGTTGGTCTTAGCGGGTCTGAGGCCTATGGCCAGCAGAAAAAGCCCAACATTATCTTTATTCTGGTGGACGATCAGGGCTATGGCGATATAGGCGCTTTTTTCCAGAATAGCCGTGCGAAACTTAAGGATCCAGGCAAGCCCTTTGAAATCTCTCCTCATCTTGACGCATTAGCGGCCAGTGGTGCAATGCTGATGCAGGACTATAGTTCAGCCCCCGTATGTGCCCCTTCCAGGGCCTCGCTGATGCTCGGTGTCAGTCAAGGTCATGCGAATGTGCGCAATAATCAGTTTGATAAAGCGCTTGCAGATAATTATACCATGCCCTCTACTTTACAAAGGCTCGGTTATGCCACCATTGCCATAGGTAAATGGGGACTACAGGGAGACGCTGATTTTGATAAAGATGGAGCGAGCTGGCCAGCACGCCCGACAAACCGGGGATTTGATCACTTCTTCGGGTATATGCGCCACATTGACGGTCATGAGCATTATCCAAAAGAAGCACTTTATTATAATAAAAAACATGTAGAGGTCTGGCAGGACGGCAAGGATATTACGCCTGGACTGGATAAATGTTACACAGCTGATTTATGGACAGCTTATGCCAAACACTGGATTACAGCTTATGTAAACAAGGAAAAAAATACAAACAAAGAGGATCAGCCCTTTTTTATGTATCTGGCATATGAAACACCGCATGCCGTACTGGAACTGCCAACGCAGGCCTATCCTAAGGGTGGGGGCTTAAAAGGAGGTCTCAGGTGGACAGGCGAAAAGGGCCGTATGATTAATACCGCTTCCGGGAAAATAGATTCCTGGATTAATCCCGAATATAGAACTGCAACCTATGATGATGATCATGATCCGGCCACGCCGGAACTACCCTGGCCGGATACCTATAAACGATATGCCATGGCCAATCGCAGGATTGATGACGGCGTTGGGGATTTGGTACAGCTATTAAAAGATCTTCATATTGACGATAATACGATCATTGTATATACCTCTGACAATGGACCTTCCATTGAATCTTACCTTCCTAAATCGTATGAAGCGAACCACCCTACCTTCTTTCGTAGTTATGGTCCATTTGATGGCATCAAAAGAGACACCTGGGAAGGCGGGATGCGCATGCCTACTATAGCGGTTTGGCCAGGTCATATACCAGCAGGTCGTAAAATAACAGCCCCCACCATTTCTTACGACTGGGCGGCTACATTTACAAGTATTGCAGGCAAGCCAGCTCCTGCCCGTATGGATGGCGTTTCGCTATTGTCAGTATTAACAGGAAAGGGTAAAAAGGAAAACAGTTTATCCAAACCCTTATATACGGAGTATTATGTCGGCGGTAAAACACCGGGTTTTAAAGATTTTGCGCCAGACCATCGAAACCGTACCCGTAATCAGATGCAATGGATTCGGGTGGGAGACTATGTAGGTGTCCGTTATGATATAATATCAGCGAAAGATGATTTTGAAATCTATAATGTAGTTAGGGATCCGGGTCAAAGAACAAATTTGCAAAGCAGTAATAAGAAGGTCAGGATTTTATTAGACGGGCAAAAAAGGAAATTAAGTATCCCCGAATTGCAACAACTCATGAAAGACCGGGTGTTACAAATGCGGGTGGAAAATACGACTGCTCCGAGACCTTATGATACTGTATCTATTCCAGGGGTAGCGATAAAGGGGAAACAACATAGCGGCATCAATTGGGCCTGGTATCCCGGTGATTTTCCCTGGCTGCCACAGGTTGAGGGTATGAAACCTGCGATGGCAGGCCATCTCGATGAGATTAGTATCCCCAATCAGTTAGGCCTGATTTCAAGTGAGGACTCAAAAAACAGCGGAGTCCTGTATTTTGAAGGTGCAATTAAGGTAGCTACTTCCGGTGAGTATACATTTAAGCTTCAATCAAGCGGAAGTGCCCTGCTTAAATTGCATGATGCGGTACTGATTGATGCCGATTTTAAGCATGAGTCCGGTAAGACCTATTCAAAATCGGTCAGACTTAAAGCAGGTTTGCATCCACTGCGGGTCTATTTTGCGTATACTGGCGAAAAACCCTCTTTGCACCTGAGCTTTGACGGAGTAGCTGATGTTGAACTTACTCGCCAATAAGCTGGCTTTATTGTGCGTTCAAATTTTAAAGTTAAAAAGACGAATGCGCCTTATGCCTCCGGGTAAATGCCAGAAGATATCAGATTTATCCCCATCCGGTATAACAGATTCACCCAGAAATCCTGTATTGGAGATTTTATATGATTAAGTGTAAAACCGGCGGACCCCAGCCAATTGGGCAGTTCGCTAAAGGAAAATGAATATAGAAAGAAAGGTGAAACTAAAATGCGGTGGCAGACTATAAAACAGTCAGTTACCGCGCTTTAATTTTAGCGTACACGCAAAATGTATCACTTTTATAAGCTCTAGTGGAAGATGCCGAAAAAGCTTTCAAATGAGCTAAAATTAGTTAATCAATCGTTTGCCTAAATGCGGAAAATTGCACGGGTTGCCGATAATATTAAGGAAAATATAGATTAATATTGCATTAACAAAGTGGGGCAGCCAGAAAGGAGCCATAGAAATTGTGCAGACAATCCTCACGTAAATGATTTGCGGCTAAATAGATATAGGTAATTGAAAATGCTTTCCAATTGATTACCAATTATAATAGTACTGATGATGATTGAATTACAATTTTCCTGAAATGGCTAATCAACAAGAAGATAATATAACGGAAAATTTGATAGAGCGCCTTAGAACAGGTGATCTATCAGCATTTGATATGCTGTATGCCCGTTATTTCAAGCTTTTATCGGTAAGTGCTTATTTTTATCTGCAGGATGAAAACGAAGCGATGGATATTATCCAGAATTTGTTCCTGGATATCTGGGAGAAGCGGTTATACGAGAATTTTCATGCGGATGTAAAAGGGTATTTATTTTTAGCCGTTCGTAACCGCTGTTTCAATTCACTAAAAGCAAAGAGACGGCAACAACAGCGCCAGTCGGCGTACAATTTATTACATGAAAACGATATTGTCGATTTAGATATAGATCTCCAGGACCCTAATTATGCCGCAAATCTGAAGCAATTATTAGAAGGACTTAAGGGACAGCGCAAAAAGGCACTCAATCTTGTCTATTTTCAGCACAAAAAATACAGTGAAGCGGCCGAAGAAATGGGAATCGGGATTAATTCGCTTAAGACACATCTGAAGAGCGCGTTAAAAACTTTGAGAAAAACTGTAGAATCCCAGAAATAAATTCACCCGAAACCAGAATAGGCTGTTGTTATTAGAGTCAACTAAATGATGAAGAACGCTTACGATACTATATTTCTGATGTATATGGAGACCGTCGCAGGAACGATTTCGCCTGCCGACCAGGCTGTGCTGGATAAAATGCTGACAGAAAGCGAAGCGTATAGAAGAATATGGATTCAATTAAACGCTGAGGGTGCTGCTATGCATCTTGAATCGTTTAAGGACAGATTAAATGAAACAAACGCCTTAAATAAATTAAAAAAGCAAATTCAGGCGGGAAATCAGCAGGCAGGCCAGGCGACCAGCAAGATCTCTGCACCTTCTAATGCCAAAGTTGAGCCTGAGCCGTTAAAAGTCGTAAATGATATCACCTACAACACCCCAACATCAGATGAGCACATAAATGAACTAGAAACAGGTGTGGAAAAAGATGTAGCTGGCAGTTCGGCAGGTCATATCAATTCCATTGATGACGGTGAAGATAATCCAGTTGAGGGATTGAACGGGGATCGGACAGACGGATGGCGCCAACTACGAACTTTGACTGGCATGCTAAAAGTCGGACTCACTGCAGCTGCGGTTGTACTTATCACGGTTTCCATCCGGCTAATATGGTTCCGAGATCAACCGGCATATACAGACAAAACTGAGATAGCTGCCATGGTCAATCAGCATAAACAAGTCATTCAATTGCAATTAGCGAACGGACAGACTGTAGCTATACGGCCAGATCTTAAGTCAGATATACTAAATATAGGTGCGGCTAAGATTGCTTTGAATACAGATACCATGAGTTTTCAGTCAACAGATACTGCAAAAAATCTATTAATTGTTCCAGCGGGCCGGATCTATCACCTGACCCTGTCTGATGGGACAAAAGTGACGCTGAACGCCGCCACCCGGCTTAGATTTCCATTTCATTTTTCCGGCGTCACCAGAGAGGTGTTTTTGGATGGGGAGGCTTATTTTTCCGTAGCAAAAAATGCCGACCGTCCTTTTATTGTACATACACCACTGACAAGTATCCGCGTTCTGGGTACTAAATTTAACGTTAATACTTATCAGAAAGATGCTGTCAATACCTGCCTTGTTGAAGGGCGTGTGCGTACCCAGGCCAATGACGGCCAAGGTCCAGCATTGGAATTGAAACCCGGTAAAGAGGCTCATTATGAACAAAAAGCTGGTTTTAAGGTTGCTTCTTTTGACCCGGAGGAAGTATTGTCCTGGATCCAGGAAGTGAATTATTTTCATAATCTACCCTTACCTGAACTCGCTGAGCTGATTACCAGGTATTACGGCGTCCCCGTCATATTGGATAACAATAAACTGATGAACCGCTCTGTCACCGGAATGATGGATCGAAAAAATCTCCCCGAACTATTAAGCGATCTATCTGTAATAGCGGGTGTAAATTATTATTATACCGGTAAGCAACTGCATTTGAAATAGTTGGTATTTCCTGCCATGAAAAGTAGTTGATTGTTATTTGCAAACTGCCTATACCTGACGCAGTCATTATTTGATACTTTCAAATTCTGTTATTTATTACTGAATATAGATCAAATCCTTCTATACTCAACACAGTAAAAGTAAAGCGCTGCCTTGGCATTTACATGGTGACCGCAGTGTGAAAGATATATTTTGAAAAAATCATTAACAAGGTTCACCCGAAATTCAAATAAAGTGTTATTAAGAAAAGGACCGGTTCCTTTTGGCTACAATTCCCCATGTTTTAAAACCATTATAATGCACGAAATGGATCCGCATCGAAAAAAAATTACAGCGAAGGTTTACCACTGGGTTATCCCTGTTTGCCTGCTTTTCTCAATGTTTGTGTTGATTACACCGATAGCCTCGGCACAAAAGCAAACCGTCAGTTTGAAATCGCCGGTGACGATTGAAAAACAGCAGTTGTCATATCAGGAAGTATTCAGACTGCTCAGAAAACAGACAGGATACACCTTCTTTTATTCCAATCAGGTACTGGACGATAGCCAGACGATAAGCGTTGATTTTCAGAGGACACCACTTTCAGAAGTACTGTCATTTCTATTTGCCAAAAAATCGATTGGATATGAAGTAAAAGAAAGTAAGATCTTACTCAAGAAAATAAAGTTGCCACCACCAGTGGAAAAGCAGCTTTCGACGGAACCTGTGTCTGTGGCAGATACGGCCAGTGTCAGAGGCACAGTGATGGATGTGGACGGTAAACCACTAGCCGGCGTGTCAGTTTTTAGAAAAGGCTCCACCCGGGGCGCCTTAACGGATGTATTAGGTGCTTTTTCTATCCAAGCGAATCCGGGAACGACATTACTGGTTTCCATGATCGGTATGGAAGACCAGGAAGTGCTGATTCCGGAGAAAGGAACAATGAAGATTACCATGATTGTAAAGCCCAGTATTCAGAATGATGTCGTAGTAGTAAGTTATGGCAAGCAATCAAAACTGACTGTTACCGGTGCGGTATCCTCCGTCAATATGGAGGATATGAAAACATCAGTACCCAGTCTGACTAATGCGCTGGCAGGTAAGGTAGCCGGTGTGATTTCTGTACAATCCAGTGGCGAACCTGGTTATGATAATTCGCAGTTTACAATCCGTGGGATCGGAAGCTTTACGGGAAATACGTCTCCTTTAATTATTGTTGACGGCGTACAAAGAGATGATGTCAACAGTACTTATGGAGGTGCGTTTAATAATATTGATCCTGAAGATATATCCAGCATCAGTTTATTAAAGGACGCTTCTTCTACTGCGATGTATGGTGCGAAAGGTGCCAACGGCGTACTGATCATTACAACTAAACGCGGGGTCGCCGGAAAACCTAAAATCTCTTTTAAAGCAGAATCGGGTTTGA
>DATJDF010000079.1:0-2604 GCA_035497555.1 Arachidicoccus sp.
CTTCCGGATGCCAGCACCAATGAGCGAGTGGAGCATAAACAAACAGACTAAATAAAACAATAAATAAGATATAAGCAGTAAAACGGATTCTTTCAGCGACAGCCCCGACTACCAGACCAGGCGTAATGATCGCAAACATCAGTTGAAAAAGTGCGAATAACATTAAAGGAATGGTTGGCGCTGCACCCCAGGGAGCTCCGGAACTGACATTTTTGAAAAATAAGAACGTCATCGGGTTCCCAATAATGCCGCCCAGCGAATCGCCAAATGCGAGGCTGAAACCGACAACAACCCATAAGACACCGACAACGCCGGCTGCCACTACGCTCTTAATCATGGTGGACAAAATATTTTTCCGGTGCACCATTCCGCCATAAAAGAAAGCCAGGCCCGGTGTCATCAGGAAAACCAAAGCAGTAGCAACTAAAATCCAGGCAATATCAGCTGAATTATAATTAGCCGAACTAAACTCCTTCTGGCTGGGCACGCAAAGTGATAATAGTGCCACGGCCACTAATACCACAAATGGAGCGATTTGTTTAAAATTGATACTTTTTTTCATGGGAACCCTTTTAAATTATGTTTTAATCTATACCTTGTTTTCAACACAAATTTATTAATTTATTCCAATACAAATTTCAATTTAATTCATATTTATTTTTTAATCATCTTAACATTTATTAGTTTTTATGAGATTTTTTATCACATCTATCTGTATATCAATGCATACATGATTTCTTGCGTTTTCGCGCCAACAATAGGCTTCTAAAAATATATGAACAACTCCCGTCTTTTTAGCCATAATTTACATGATTCTAATATATAGAATTATTGATAATATTTAAACGTCATCAATAATTGAAATCTGATTCCTAAATAATCCGCAAATCAGCATTGAATTATGGCTTGAACTGTTTAGATAGCTATATTTGCGTTAGGTATTTTGGTTCTATTTCATTTTACATTTTTAATACATCCACTTTGAGTATTACTATATATACTAAAGAACTCGTCAAGTCCTATCGGAACCGCACGGTGGTTAATAAAGTCTCTGTTGAAGTTACCCAGGGAGAAATTGTCGGATTACTGGGGCCGAACGGCGCTGGAAAAACGACCTCCTTTTATATGGTAGTGGGATTAATTCAGCCGGACGAGGGAACTGTATACCTGAACGATCAAAATATTACCAAGCTCCCAATGTATAAAAGAGCCCAGATGGGCATCGGATATTTACCCCAGGAAGCCTCAGTATTCAGGAAACTAAGTGTTGAGGATAACATTATGGCCGTCCTTGAAATGACGAAGCTCTCAAAAGCCGAGCGACAGGAGAAACTGGAAGACCTCCTAAATGAATTTAACCTCCATCATGTACGTAAAAATAACGGGGACAGTCTGAGTGGCGGGGAACGCCGCCGTACAGAAATTGCCCGGGCCCTGGCAGTGGACCCGAAATTTATATTACTCGACGAACCTTTTGCAGGTGTAGATCCCATTGCGGTCGAAGATATCCAGGCAGTTGTTGCCCGGCTAAAGTATAAAAATATCGGCATCCTGATTACTGATCATAACGTCAACGAAACCTTGTCCATTTGCGACCGGGCCTATCTCTTAATTGAGGGCAAGATCTTCAAACATGGTACGGCAGAGGAATTGGCCGATGACGAGCAGGTGCGGAACTTGTATTTAGGCACCAACTTCGAGCTTAAACGCAAGGATTGGATTTTGGAAATGGGAAAAGATGCCAAACACGGAAGCCCGGATACGGTTGTTGCCCACGAGGATACAGACGATTCGATCAGTGCGCTCCCGGAATAAGAAACTAAAAAATAACCTTTTGGACATATTAATTTAATTCCATACTTATAAGGCGCGTTCTTTAAATTTATATTTGGTTTAAATCCTAACTTTATACTACCTTTGCGAAAGTAAAGAACGGAGGATGAAGGGAACGACTAACGTTCCCTTCTGTTATTTTCAATAGATATTTATGTCGGATCAGATTATAGTAGAGAACGTAGAAGGATATTTGGATGAAATCTTGTCTGCTGAGACAGCTTTCTTTAAGGTAGGTTTTAAGGTGAAACCTACCCATAATTTTAAGGTATATGTTGATGGAGATCAAGGAATTACGATCGACCAATGTATAAAAATCAACCGGGCACTTTACAAGAAAATAGAAGAAGCCGGCTTATTTCCAGATGGAGATTTCTCTTTGGAAGTATCTTCTCCAGGCGTTGACGAGCCTTTGAAAAATACCCGGCAATATAAAAAGAATATCGGTCGCACCGTACTGGTAACACTGTCTGATGAAAAACAAGTGACAGGTGTTCTCCAGGCAGTGGAGGAGGATAAAGTGACCCTAGAAGTAAAATCAGGCAAAGGCAAGACAGCTGTAACAAATGTCACAGAATTGCCGTTTCAGGATATAAAAACAACAATTGTTCAAATTCAGTTTTAAAAAAGCGGCGGACCAGTCGCTTAAAATGGTATAAGAATATGGCAAGTATTAACCTAATCGAGGCGTTCCAGGAGTTTAAGGATGCAGAAAATATTGACCGTCCAACCATGATGAAAGTGGTGGAAGACGTCTTTAAAACCTTGCTT
>DATJDF010000080.1:0-6372 GCA_035497555.1 Arachidicoccus sp.
GGGGGGTGACGGTACTATTGCAAAGAATGTTGCACACCAATACGTAGCTGGATGGGACTGGATACAACCCATAAGGGACCGTAATACCGGGATCTGGGATAAGGTTTGGTTGGAAAAATCAGGGGCAGTTCAAATAAAGGACCCACAGGTCATCACGACTGTGCCGGGCAAAAGACTGCCGGAAGCGATTCAGAAGGAGCCGGCTTCCATCCATGCATTTGTAAGCTTACAAAATAGTAGTGATCATCCGGTGAAAGGAACGGCTACTTTTGAAATCAATGGACAAAAAATAAAAAAAGAAATTACGCTGGCGGCAGGCAGCAGCGAAAAAATCGCATTTCCTGCCTATGCGCTAGAGCAGCCCAGACTATGGTGGCCGACAGGGATGGGGCCAGATTCGTCAGCAGAAAGATACCTTTACCCTGCTCATTTCGAATTTAAAGAAGAAAATGGTGCCGTCTCGGACAGTGAAAATCTGAAAGTGGGTGTCCGTCAGATCAGTACACATTGGAATACACATACGCGCAGTATGGAAGTGCTGGTAAATGGCCAGCGGATCTTTATAAAAGGGGGCAATTGGATTGTTTCTGATGCCATGCTCCGCCTGAGCAAGGGGCGTTATGATGCAGAAGTCCGTTTTCACCGGGATATGCGGCTTAACCTTATCCGGGTATGGGGTGGTGCATTAACGGAACGTCCCGAATTTTACGACGCTTGTGATAAATACGGATTATTGGTTATGCAGGATTTCTGGGGTTCAGGGGATTGTAATGGTCGCTGGGAGGATCCCAAGAAAAAAGATGACATCTGGACAAGACGAGCGTATCCGGACGATCACGCACTTTTTCTTGCCTCGGCCGCCGATCAAATCAAAATGCTGCGCAGTCACGCCTCACTGGCCATTTGGTGCGGTGGCAATGAGATCACCCTGCCACCCGATTTACAGCGGGGGATCCAGGATTCACTGCTCCCCTTACTGGACACAACAAGATGGTATATTGACTACTCCAATTCTGACAGCATGTCTTTTAATACCTTGGGCGGCAATGGCGACGGACCTTACGGCATTCAGCCACTGGAGCGTTTCTGGTCGCACAGAACCTATCCTTTTAATTCAGAAATCGGATCCGTTGGAATCGGTGATGCCACTTCTCTTGAGCGGTTTCTTCCTGCCAAAAACCAGGTGGTTCCACCAGATGAAGACGCATCTGAAAGCCTCCTAGACAGCGTCTGGCAGTACCATAAATATATTGGCTATGGCCCGTCCATCAAGCGCTATGGTCAGCCCAAAAACATGGCAGAATTTGCAAAAATAGCCCAATTGGTTAACTACAATCAATATCGGGGCCTGATAGAAGGGTTTACAGGACACCAGTGGGATTGGTATACGGGTGTTATCATCTGGAAAACGCAGAATCCATGGACCGCCATGCGTGGACAGATGTATGATTATTACCTGGATCCAAATGCCGGTTTATACGGCCTTAGAAAAGCAGGAGAGCAAATGCATGTCATGTATAACCCTTCCGATAGCGGTATCTACCTGCTCAATAACAGCTATCTGACCAGGCGCAACATGGTACTGGAAATCAAGGCCTGTAGCATGGAAGGCAAAGTAACACTGCTGACCAGAACGGTTACGCAGGCGGTGCCCGGCGAGCCGAAATATCTGTTATCCATTAGCCAGGCCTTACAGAAACTTTCTGCTGAAAAGGGCATCCTGCTTTCCCTTCAATTACTGGATCTGCAAAAAAAGGTCATCAGTGATAATGTCTACTGGCTGGCAGATAAGCAAGGCAATTATTCAGGGTTAGCAACGATGCTTCCCGCTCGCCTGAAGATAACAGCGCATTGGTCCAAAAAGGCAGGAGAGCAGGGAACTTATAAGGCTACAGAAAAGACAACGGCTCAAAGACGGATTGTTGTTGAATTAAGTAATCCGAAGGACGCACCACCTGCTTTTTTCAACCGGCTTTCTGCCGTCAGTCAGAAGACCGGCAAAAGACTACTGCCGACCTTTTACAGTGATAATTATGTCACTTTGCTACCAGGCGACAGCCAGACGATTTATCTTGACCCGCCGGTGGGGGATAATAGCAGCAAAGAAGTAGATAACAAGGGGGATATTGGTGTCAGCATCGAAGGCTGGAATCTGCCGCCACGTATCATTAATCCTAATTAATTGCCAATCTTCTAAGCAGTCATTGGGTTATTTGTTCACAGCTTTCAGTTCGGACAAAGCTTAGACACCGTCCGAAATGTCTAAATCCCGCTTCGAGACAGGAAAAAGGAGTAGTATTGTTATAATACTGCTCCTTTTTCCTGGGCTGCTGAGTTTTCGGTAAGAACAGGCTAAATCTTATTTTGAGGGGCCAGCCGGGTTAGGGAAAACAGCCACCTTCGGCCATGACTAAAAATGCAATTTATGTAACCAGGTATAACCCTCCCCAAATAGAGAAAATTTGTAGCCCAGGCTAGCTTTCGTTTACCATCAATGATATTTCTCCTTCCAAAAACATCCGAAAGAAAAGCCAGTCGTGGCCTGGCAATTGTAAAAATGCACTCCTTCCCTGCATTCCAGTGATCATAGGGATCGTACCGAGCAGACTGTTCAACTGATGAACCAAACTCGCAACATCACCCGCTCGCAAGGCACAAGCAAAGGAAGCTTTGCAGCAGATCAGAGATAAGGGTTATCTGCAGCCTTATCAGGCAGATAACAGGAAGAAGCTGGCTGTGGGTATCGCTTTTTCCTCTGATAAACGGGAGGTCAGTGCGTACGAGGTAGAACAGTGTTAGTTATGCGATAAATGAAGCAGGATACAATTAGAGTCTAATTACAATCTAATCTGGACTTAATTTGCGCTGCAGTTTAGGCTCCGGTTGTCATAGCAATAACCAAGCGTAATATCTTGCACTCGGGTGTTGATCTGACCTGGTTAACTTTGTCCTTAATATGCTGGAACGGGGATTATTGTTGTTATATGATGAAAATATGGCCATCGTCTAAGATCCCTGAATAACACCTGGGGCAAGCTAGCCGGCTTGTCACCTTTTTAACATTTAAACTTGCGGGTATTGATGTTCATACCGAAGTACATAGTGCGAAGGGGCGGTGTGATGTACTGGCCATGACTGAGCGTTATATCTATGTCCTGGAATTAAAGCTGGACGGCAGTCTGCAATTCTTCTACAATTGCCACTGATCCGCTGGGATATACGCCACGGTATATACTCAAGAGCCCATCCAATAAACTAGCCTTTACCTCCCTGGGGTACCCTAGTTCATAGACTTGCCTGCTGGGCGAAATGCTTTTTATCGTCAGGTAACCTGTCTGGAAAAGAAGGGAGCCCGGATTAGGATTGTCTACATCAAAATTCGGCAATTCCAGACTGCCCATTTGTATACCTTCAACATTATAGATGTCGAGCTTTTTTAGCTGCTTTACCAAAAAAGTAGGGGTTCCCGTACTGTACCAATAATTGTCGAAAACTGGTTCAGCCATAAAATTAAGCAATGAAAAAGGATTATATACCCAGGTCTTCATATTCCAGGTATACCCATTGTACCAGTCCTTAAGTTGCTTAAGAATATTGGGTCTTTCTTTTTGGAATTCATTGATTTCTACTGCAAAATTTTCTTCCAGTTCTTGTTGGGTAATTCCTACAAGATCACCATACTGCTGTGAAAGCGTAATATTGCGCAGATTATTCAAATCAGAGAAAATACTTACACGGCTAAATTGACTCACACCGGTAATTAGTAACAGGCGGATGTATTTATCACTTTCCTTTAAAATTGAATAAAAATTCTTCATAATGGACCGGTTGGCTTCTATCTTGTCCAGCTCCTCTAAAAAATCAATAATGGGCTTATCGTATTCGTCTATTAGGATGACAACCTGGCCCTTTGCAGACGCTTTTTCAATTAATTCTCTAAATTGAAGATCATAGCCTTTTTTGGTCAGGGGTACACCTAATCGATCAGCATTATCCTCCAAGGCCCCATATATAGCCGCTTCCAGACCAATAGTGCTAACACCCATATTCGAAAAGCTAAAATGGATGACGGGGTGTGTTTTTGACCAGTCCCATTTATCATGGATCCATAAGCCCTCAAATAGTTCCTGACTGGCACTAAAAAGTTCTTCAATGGTACTCACAAGTAGGCTTTTCCCAAAACGTCTAGGACGGCTCAAAAAATAATATTTACCCGTTTGCACCAATCGGTGGATGACCTCAGTTTTGTCTATATATACATAACCACCCTCCCGAATTTCCCGGAAACTCTGAAGGCCGATGGGGTATTTTCTTAACATAGGGCGAGGATACGAATATTCCCGGCTGGTACCTCAAAATAAGATGTAGCCAAACAGCGGTTAGTTCTAATTGCTGTAGCTTTGCGCATGTCTAAAACCTTATACACCTTAGGATTTTTCTTTGTGCTCGTCTGGATCATCGGTTATACCGTCCTTGCTGCAGGAAGCGCAATTCATCTGCTGTTTGCTGTTGCCTTTATTCTTTTTGTAATCAGTGAAATGACAAGGGATTATACCGCTTAACTTCTGGAAATGTACCGTCTTTATAAATAGCTGAAATCAACCATTTATAATGCCTTTCGATAGACCACAAGTTCGTCTGATTTCGCGTGATCGAAACAAAACCAGACCATGTAATACTTTCCGTTGAGTAAAAGTTCATGCGGAAAGTAAGCGTCAAAAACGTCTGTTCCATCGCTAAAATGCAGATGATTGAAAGGGCCGCCATTAACATACTGCAATATTTCCAATGCCCAACGGGTACCGTCGGCATTACACCAACCCTGGCCTTGATGAATATTCTCAGGATAAATATTTTTCCCGTTCAGATAGGTGCCTTTCTCAAAACGCCCGTCTACATCCGTAGCCCCCGAAAAGAAATTCTGCCCGCTCATATCCAGCCAGGGGTTGCCAATGAGAATATCCGTCAGGGTTTTGCCGTTCAGAAAATATACCGAGCCCATGTTGGGGTTCTCCGCGAGTATTTTGGTAGAAGCTGCCTGAAGCTCCGCTGCTTTAGCCTCAGAAGTCTCATGCAGGGAAGCGTTTAGCAAAGCGCCTCCTTTAGGCATTAACACAGCTGCACTGGTAAAATCCAGATTAGCAATAAGATCACCCCCGCCGATCAATTTCCTTTTTTTACCATCCATACCAAGAATGGTATAATTTCCTTTCTCTGCATCAGCCATATCAACACAGATCTGAGCAAAAAAACGGTCTTTATTATGATTGACCAGCAGGTCACCTACTAACATATAAGGCCCATATTTCTTTCCTGAAAATTTGATGGTGGTACTAAGGGCAGCATTTGTTTTCACTATATAATTATCCGCTTCAGGGCTACTGGAACGAACCAGTTCTTTCCCGTAAGGATAATTATACTGTTTGTTTAAAGTGGCTAAGTGGCTGTCTAATCCACCATAAGTGGTTGAACCTACTTTCTGGCCATTTTCATAAATGTCCGTAACATCTTTAGGCGAGCCTTTCCCCAGTTCACTTAATGCCTCCTCCGGGCTAAAGTTACCAACCGGGATAGTAGCAATAGCTTTGTTGTCTCTCTCCACTATACTCGTATAATCAAGGGCAATATATTGATTGTTAAAATCGATCCTTTGACGGGCAATCACTTCTATGCCAAGTGCCGTCGGATTTTCAATCAGTCCGCCTTTTCTCGGTGCATTTGATGATGTAGCTGACGTGATGGCTGTGCTGCTACCTTTGTCCGGCGCGCCAATGAGGCCTGACGATTTTGTGGAGGAAGTCTGCTGATCCGGAGTGGCGACCATCTCTTTGACGGTTTTTTTTAATTTCTTAAAAAACTGCGCTTTTGAGGGCAGTTGCGTCCCTAAAAACAAAATCAAAATCAGGGCGTAAAGACAAGAACGAGATTTCATAATAATTTCTTTTATTGGAAATGATTAATTGATTTTAAAATAAGGGCTAATTCCCTATTTCAATAGAGGCTGCGTTTTTAACGGAAGTAAAACTGGGGTTTGGAATAAAATCAAGCGTCAATTCCCGGGTGAAACCCGATTTTGTTACCCAATTTTGCAGGGTCAGGGGCAGGGCTCCATTCGTTGTCTCATAAAACGCGGTGACCTTGTATCGTCCTATAGGCATTTCATGGATTTCAAAAGCAGTGACCCAGAAACTGTCACCCATTCTTAACTGAATAACCTGGCCCGCGGAACCGTCAATTAAGGGGCCCACCGGCGTAAAGACCAGTCGCACATATTCCAGACTCAGGCCATTTGTACTATTAGTCAGTTGAATAAACCCACCATAAAAATCCGATCCGCCCGGATCACCACTTAATTTCCATGTAAAATTTCTG
>DATJDF010000081.1:0-2981 GCA_035497555.1 Arachidicoccus sp.
AACCCAGGATAATAACCTGGTAGGCGGGCCTATAGCCGGAATCATATACAACCTAAATGGAGGTCAGGTTGAAGAGGACCTATGCCAGGACAACTGGATGGGCTTTATGAGCACAGGAACCGATTTTGTGGGTAATTCCAATAATACGACTTATTATATCACCTGGAATAACTATTGGGGAAGGCAGTACGGAAGTGTGATGTCACCGTCAAAGCAAGTTATTGAGCTGGCAGGAAAATATAACTTACCCATGTTTGCGACCTGGGCTAAGTTTATAAGAATTCTGGGAATGTCTAAACTTACAGCTGTCTATGGTCCCATCATTTACTCAAATTATGGTAGCAGCGACTCAAAAATACTGTACGATAAAGAATCTGATCTCTATGATCTCTTTTTTAAGCAGCTCGACAGCATTCAGGCAACTTTTGCCGCGAATACAGATTACCCGGGCTTTAAAAAATTCGATGCTATTTATAACGGTAGTATTGCCCAGTGGATGAAACTGGTCAATTCAGTGAGACTTAGACTGGCCATACGTATATCTAAAGTGGCACCAGCCGTTGCAAAGCTGCAGGGAGAAAAAGCGATGAGTGATCCGGCAGGACTACTGACGACCAATAAGGACAATTTCCTGAATTCATTACTCGGAAATATTCTGCCACTCGCACAAATTTGTTTTCAGTGGGATGATACGCGCATGGGAGCCGTTATGGAATCTTTTATGGGCGGGTTAAAGGATCCACGAGTTACTTCCTACTACGCACCTGTATCTGACGCAAAACTATATGCGGATCACCCAAGCTTCCCTTACAAGGGAATTCGTAACGGAGCCTATATTAATACCAAAGCGGATCATATTAACTTCTCAAAGGTTAATGCCAATTTTAATGACCCCCCTAACGGTGGAAATACAACAACAAGAAGGGATTTTACATCCGCTGAAGTGGCTTTTTTGAAGGCTGAAGCTGGCCTTAGGGGCTGGACCGGTGCAGGGGACCCCAAAGAGAATTATGAAAATGGCGTAAGATTATCCTTTGCGGATTGGGGTGCAGACGGTGTGGATGCTTATCTGGCAGACAAAACCAGCAAACCACTTAATTATGTGGATCCTGTAGATTCCCGCAATAATTTTACGTCTTTATCTACGGTCACCGTTGCATGGAACGCGGCAGATAGCAAGGAACTGAAATTAGAAAAAATAATCACCCAGAAATGGATTAATAATTTCACCAACTCACTAGAGTCATGGGTAGATTTTAGAAGAACGGGATATCCAAAAATCCCTCATGTTGCCAAGAACACCAGCAGTAGTGATTGGGGGGTAATACCGGCTACGCAATGGATTAAAAGGATGCCTTATCCGAACGCCGAGCGTATCGGAAATCCCGACGGTGTTGCTGACGCGGTCACAAAAATGGGATCTGGTGCAAAAGATGATATCGCCACCCGTCTTTGGTTCGATACGGGAAATGCTTCCAATTTCTAAATTATTCAGAAATATGAATAGCGTCTTTAAATGATGCGTAAAATCTGGTAGGGAGGTAGCAAATTAGTTGTTATCTCCCTACTTTTTGTGTGCCGTGCATGTCGGTTTGGTAAGCGGTGAAAGTCCTCTGTGGGGGGATTGTAATCGCCAACGATGCCATTCTGAGGTTATAAATGTGCTTTCGACTTCGGGGGGATTAATCATTTTCCACACTTTTCAGCCGTGCAAGGTCCAAAACCTTTACAAATTCATTTGGAGGTATTGGTTATTATAATTTGATAATCATTAAATTATCCTCTGCCTTCCTAATTGCCCATTTTTGTCCGCACTAAAATTTGGATGACACAATACTTTTACCCTAACTTTAATAGATGGGAGAGAATAGTAACTGCCGTTGTGTTGTAGATTTATTTACTGCATTATTTTCTGAGATAGAAGCAGTGGTAATGGCCATGAAAGAATTGAGGTGTTCAAATATATAACTGCGATGACATTATTCCTCTTAAGGCAACTTAATGTATCCCTTCTTCTTTATTTCGCTTGACGCTTTTTTTTAAATTTTGATTAATTTATACGATGAAACGATTATTACTCTTTCTGATGTTCAGTTCTGTTATCTGCCTTGCACATGCTCAGAGCGTTACCCACTATGTGAAACTCGGTGCAACGGGTGATGGTTCGGGCCTGTCCTGGGCAAATGCATCAACTGATTTACAATCGACCATATCGAATGCCAACTCCGGGGATTCTGTATTTGTGGCGGGGGGACTTTACCTGGCCCCACTTAATGGGTCTTTTTCCATGAAAAATGGCGTAAAAATCTATGGCAGCTTTAGAGGGACCGAAGCTAGCCTTTCAGAGCGCACTATGTCCGCTGGAGATACCAGTATATTAAAAGGAAATGGCAGTAGTGTTATCCAAAATAACAGCAACGGCCTGGATACATCTGCGGTGTTGGATGGCTTTAAGATTACGGGTGGTAGCAGTAATCTAGGTGGCGGGATTTATAACAATTATTCTTCTCCAATCTTTGCTAATTTAATGATCAGCGGTAATACGGCAAATGGTGAATTTGGTGGAGGAATGAATAATTACATGTCTTCTCCCATACTTACGAATGTTATCATTAGCGGCAATAATGCGGGTTTTGGTGGCGGAATGATTATCAATGCATCTTCTCCGATCCTTAAGAATGTGCTTATTTGCGGGAATACGGCTACTTACGGTGGTGGTGGTATGGAAATTCTCGAATCACCATTAACCTTTACGAATGTCACCATTAGTGGAAATTCCGCAGCATATGGCGGTGGGATATATCATGTCGGTACGTCTCTGGTATTGAACAATAGTATTATATGGGGCAATAAAGGCAATAACGATGGAAATGAGATGTATATTGGGATACCCCTATCCTCACCTTCCTCTATAACACTGAATTACTCCCTTTTAAGAAATAGGATTGGTCAAAATGATATTTTTAATGAAGCAGGAACGA
>DATJDF010000082.1:0-23695 GCA_035497555.1 Arachidicoccus sp.
AAATTGCATTACTATGGATGTACAAGATCTGGTGTAACTCGATCATATGGAAGTGTATCAGTTGCAGGTTTAGTGCGATGTTATGTTCAGCGCTGCCAGTATTCTCCCAAGTTCTTAAATGATAACTTTCATCCGGATTCCCGGTACCCATACTGGCATTTAAAATAAAGAGAAATTATTTCATTTTCATCGTTTGTCTATGCTATTGTTAATCCTTCTTTATGTTTTAGTTCTTTGACAAACGGTTTACGCGCAATACCTGAAATAGATTTCCATATCTTTATTAAGAACTTATTCTTTTTTACAATTTCAACTCCAAATAATACAATATACGTCTCGACCGCGCATTTTTCGAATCCGGCTCTTCAAAAATATAACAATCAATTAAATTAATTGAATTCGTGAAGGTTTTCAAAGACGAGAAATTAATATGATCAGATTGCCCATTGTTGAATAAATAATAACAACCTCAGTACTTAACGATAGAAGCCGTAGGATTGGAACAAGCAATTAGCAAAACACGCGCTGATATAATTTTTAACAATGGCGAAAACCTTTAAGATCCGAGGTCAAGATTTTTTTGAATTTCGAAAGCGAATTTTGAGAATAGACGCATATGAGATTTGTAGACATTGAAAGCGAGCACCAATCCTCTTTATGATCGATCCACACTTGCCTTCATTGAATTTTTGATTTCATACATTTAAAGTCACAAGCAGCGAAATATGAATATCTGTGTTTGAACATAGAAAAGAAGGTTCGTTTATATTTCGGATAATTAACAACAATGGCCTTGCA
The DNA here is from genome assembly GCA_035497555.1 of Arachidicoccus sp. GTDB lineage: Bacteria > Bacteroidota > Bacteroidia > Chitinophagales > Chitinophagaceae > Arachidicoccus. Next base: position 799 of record DATJDF010000082.1, read on the forward strand.
TTTATGCTTCGAATCCCATATATTTGTCTTACATGACTTTTAACACAACCGGTTCTTTATTCGGCGCACCAGAAATTCCCTTTGAACAAATCCTTCACCTGGAAAAAAATGCTCCCAATCTTATTGTCTATGCCATTCCTGTTATGGCCTTTTTTACGCTGCTGGAAATGGGGGTATCCTGGCATCAGAATAAACATCTATACAAGGCCAAAGAAAGTATAGGCTCTACACTTGTAGGTTTAGGCAATGTTCTAATTAATTTGCTTTTAAAAGTCTTTCTTCTCTATTTCTTTGTATGGTTATATAATGTGTTGCCCTGGCGGATGGCCTTAAACTGGTGGATGCTTATCCCCTGTTATATTTTATTTGACTTCTGCAGTTATTGGGCGCACCGGTTCTCGCATTTTCAGCGCTTTTTATGGTCAACCCATGTCGTCCATCACTCCGCAGAAAGTTATAATTTAACGGTATCCTTCCGGCTGAGCTGGATTCAGAATATTAAAATAATCTTTTTTCTGCCGGTTGCTTTAGTTGGATTTCATCCGGTGGTCTTTTTTGTCGTCAGCCAGATCAGTGTACTGTTTCAGTTCTGGGTACATACAGAGTATATAAAAAAAATGCCCTGGATTTTTGAATACATATTTGCCACACCTTCTAATCACAGGGTTCATCATGGAAGTCAGGAGAAGTATTTGGATAAGAATTTTGCCGCTACATTTATTTTCTGGGACAGGCTGTTCAATACCTATCAGAAAGAAGAAGAAAGACCCATATATGGTCTTACTACCAAGATCGGTAACCGGTTAAACCCCATTTATCTCAATTTCCATGAGTTGAAGGATATGTATCATGATGTCCGGGGTGCCAAAGGATTTAAAAAGAAATGGTTTTATGTCTTTGGTAGTCCGACCAAAATATACCATGAAAAGTTGCGGCGCAAAGAACAGCTAAAGGAGACTTTAAAAACAGAAAGTCTTAGAAAGGACAAAGTGGCCGTCAAAGAAAGGGCTGCCTCATATAGTTCCATGTCCTAGACGGATAATTTTGGGAAACAGACAAAGTAGTGACCGGGACGCTGATTTTTACAGTTTTTGATGGCTAGGGCCATTGGAAATAAGTATTTATGTTGCACAAACCGATCAAATAGTGTACCTTTGCCCACCTAAAAAGTTCTTATTCCATACCTTTATGATCAGCAGAAGAAATATCCGGGTCAAAGTCATGCAACTATTATATGCACTGGATGTCATGAAACCCGAAAAACCGACCGTAAAAGATCCCACTCCTACTAAAAAACTGCTTCGGCAAATTGATCAGACCCGCGCGCTCATCGTTTATATATTATACAACCTGGTAGAAATTGCCCGTTATGCTGAGGGATATGCCAAAAAGAGAGCCGCCAAAAACATTGTCACCCAGGAAGATCTGGCATTTAATATTAAGATTGCAGGCAATGAAATTGTTTGGAAGATTCTGGAAAATAATGCTTACAACGACGTCCTGTCAATCGAAAAGATCGAACACTTGGCAGACCAGGATTTTATCAAAAAGATGTTCCTTGAGTTAATACAAACGGATGAATATCAGCAGTATACAGCCTTACAAAGCCGGGAAAAGAAGTCCGAAACCCAGATCATGACTTTCATATTTAGCGATCTGTTACTGGCCAGTGAGTCGTTTCTCTCCAAATTAGAAGAACGTTTTCCTAACTGGGATGATGATGGTGAAATGGCAGAACAGATGGTCATGCAATACCTGAATAAGCCCCAGTCGATGCAGTTACAGGACGCAATAACCAAAGATAAATGGGAATATGCTGAAGCCTTGCTGGAAACAGTCATTGAAAAGGATGACTATCTGATGGATCTGATAAAGCCAAAACTAAAAAACTGGGATTCCGATCGTATTGCCTTGATAGACATGATTTTACTGAAAATGGGTGTCAGCGAATTACTTTATTTTGAGACCATTCCGACTAAAGTGACGATAAATGAGTATATCGATATCGCCAAGGATTACAGCACAAAACAGAGTGGACAATTTGTAAATGGGATTTTAGATTCTATTCATAAAGACTTAATTTCGCAAGATAAAATTCAAAAAACAGATTACAGAAAAAAATAATCCGAGTAGTATGCGTAAGAATCTTCTATTATGGATGGGTCTGATCTCTTTAACCTGCCTGGTAGCCTGTGCGAATGGCGGAGCCCCCAAAAATCCTGCAGCCCCTGCAAATGCAGCAAGTGATACCGCCAATTATACCCGGATTCACTGGGTAGATTCCTTAAAGGATTTTGGCAGTATACCGTTTGGCCAAAAAGTGAAAATCGTCTATGCATTTGAAAATGCCGGCAATAAACCCCTTTATATTACCAGTGTCAGGCCAACCTGCGGCTGTACGGTTGCTGATTATACACATACGGCAGTATTACCGGGCAAATCCGGGAATATAACTGCTGAATTCGACAGTAACCATGGCGTACCAGGAGATATCCGTAAGAGTATAGTGGTGAGCAGTAATACCATCAACGATAGAAACTATGTACTGGCATTCACCGGTACAGTCACAAAATAGTTTGAACATCATACAATCATCAAATTTTTTCATTCAATAAAAACAAACAATTAATGAGTACGCTTAATTCAGTATTAATGATGGCCGGAACAGGCGGACAAGCTGGCGGTGGATCAGCCCAGCTAATCATCATGGTAGGTATCATCATCGTTTTCTATTTCTTTATGATACGTCCTCAGACAAAAAAAGCCAAAGAACAGAAAAACTTTATTGCCAACCTGCAAAAAGGAGACAAAGTTGTTAGTATTGCAGGTATTCATGGTACAATTAATAAGGTAAACGAAGATGGAACCACGATTATGTTGGAAACCAGCCCCGGCAGTATTGTAAAACTGGAAAAATCCGCTATTAGCCTGGATTGGACCAAAGGATTACAAAAAGCAAATGCAGGTTCAACAAAGTAATTATTGCATTTTCCTCAAAATGCCGAAAGCCAAAATTATTCTATGTAATTTTGGCTTTTCGCATTTAAAAGGGTGTTCATGTTAAAAATTGGAATTACCGGTGGTATCGGAAGTGGCAAAAGTCTGGTCAGTAAATTATTTGCGCAGTTAGGCGTTGGTGTTTTTGATGCGGATAAGGTAGCACGGGAAATCATGGATCAGGACCTAAGGGTCCGTCAATCCCTTATAGATGCCTTTGGCCCCTCCATTTACCAGCCAGATGGATGCCTGGACCGTAAGCGTCTGGGCAGTATTGTATTCAACGACCCGGAGCGCTTAAAAAAGCTGAACAGTCTCACCCACCCGGCGACCATTCTTGCTGCTAAAAATTGGATGATACTTCAGGAAAAAAAGCTTTTGGCAGAATTACAGACCGTAAATACCCAACAGGTGTTGGCGGGTCAGCCGACCAGTAAAACCCCCATCATAGGTTATGTACTCAAGGAAGCTGCCTTATTATTTGAAGCTGGAACTGCAGATCAACTCGATGGCGTTATCGGCGTTTATGCATCCAGGGAAAAACGCATCCAGCGCGTTATCAAAAGAGATGGAGTAAGCCGGGAAGCGGTTCTTTTGAGAATGGATAAGCAATTGCCGGAGGAGGAAAAAATGAACCGTTGTGACTGGATCATTGTTAATGATGGGAATCAGTTATTATGGCCCCAAGTATTAGGTTGGCATGACTACTTTCAAAACCGGGCATTACAAATTGTTTAATCGCTATTCTATCCCCTTAAATATTTCGCCTGGCTCTTTGAAGCTCTTTTTAAGATGACCCGATTAGCATTACCGGTACAAGCAGCTGCCTTTTTTGTTGGCAGGTTCCAATTTAAAAGCGGTGGCTGGCGCAAACCTGAGCATGTTTAACCCGAATAAATAAAAAAAAGTTAAAGCTAATGTAGCATTATTACTTTAGGAAGCGTTATTTGTCAAATAGTTAATTAGTGGTATATTCACCTAAGAATTTGATAAGCTAGAAACATATAAATTTGTAAATCATGAAAAAACTATTGCTTTGGTGCATCCCTGCGATAATGTTATGTCTGGCAGGTTGCAGCTCATCGAAATTGACCACCAGTTGGGTATCCAAGGACTTAAATGTACAGGGCCGGCACTTTAATAAGGTTTTGGTACTCGGTATGTTGAGTGCAAAAAATCGTGCGGTTAAAGTCAATATGGAGAATCAGCTTGCCTCAGGTTTGAATAATATGGGGATTCAAACAGTCACAGCGACAGAGGTTTATGGTCCTAAAGCGTTCCGTAATAAGTCAGAAAAAGCGGTACTCAGAATGTTGAAAAAAGACGGCATCGATGGTGTCGTAACCGTAGCAATGGTTGATAAAAATTCACAGCGACGTTTTGTCCCCGGCTACTACGGAATCGGCCCCAATTATTTCTGGAGTTATTATTCTTTCTATTCTCCTTATATGTGGGGAACACCTTATGGTGGTTATTATGAAAGAACGACTTCCTACTCCTTTGAAACCAATCTTTACGATTTGGACAACCAGAATAAAATGCTTTATTCTGCCCAATCTGAAACCATTGATCCCTCTTCACCGGAAAAGCTGGCAATTGATTTTTCCAAGACGATTATCAAAGACCTGAATGAGAAGCATATTTTTAGATAATCGCGACGCAACATAATACAACAAAAAAGACTTTTCTAAAACAGGAAGAGTCTTTTTTTTGTTGGGTCATCTCTTGAGATTTATCGAAGAAAACAGCGAAAAACAGGAAAACAAAATGTTTTAAAAAACGCATAAATTACCGGTAAAAAAGGGAAAATAAGGTTAAAATAAATATTTTATTCAATTCGCATTTTCGGGGTTAAACCCTCAAAAAAAATAATTTCCGACAATCGCATAACGCTTGCAAGCCTTTGTTTATAGGTATTACAGAACTTTACTATATTCAAGTTGTTGAAAAACCCAAAAAAATAAATTTGGAGTTTTCAACATACTGTGCAAAGATTATTTTTGATTTAATATAAATGGTTATATATTTACTATCAATTTACTAACCATTAAAATAAATTTGATTATGGCACAAGCTAAAAAAAAGGCAGCTCCAAAAAAAGCAGCTGCTAAAAAGGTTGTGAAAAAGGCGGCTCCCAAAAAGGCAGCAGCTAAAAAAGCAGCTCCAAAAAAAGCAGTAAAAAAAGCAGCTCCTAAAAAGGCAGCAGCTAAAAAAGTAGTAAAAAAAGCAGCTCCAAAGAAAGCCGCTAAAAAAGCAGCTCCTAAAAAGGCAGCAGCTAAAAAAGTAGTAAAAAAAGCAGCTCCAAAGAAAGCAGCAAAAAAAGCCGCTCCTAAAAAAGCAGCAAAAAAAGCCGCTCCAAAGAAAGCAGCAAAAAAAGCCGCTCCTAAAAAGGCAGCTAAAAAATCTGCTCCTAAAAGAGCTAAAAAATCATCAGCTCCTGCTGCTCCTGCAGCCGGATCTTCAAACAGTTAATAAAACTGTATGATTTAGCATTAGAAGTCCCGATTTTTCGGGACTTTTTTTTGCCCTGTCATGAATTAGGGTGTAAGTTGCATGCTGAAATTCAAAGCAGATGACAAATAAAGTAATAGCGCAGCAATTTAAACTGCTGGCCGCACTCCTTGAAATCCATGAACAGGATATTTTTAAAATCCGTTCCTATCAGAAAGCCGTCCGGATTATCGAGAAACATCCCATAGAATTTTCAAAGATGGAACATGCCGATATTTTCATGATTCCCGGCGTTGGCAAAGCCATTGGAAATAAGTCAGTTGAATTATTGGAAAAAGGGCATTTTGAAGTGCTCGATAAATGGCTTGCCGATACGCCGCCCGGCATTGTTGAAATGACCAGTATAAAAGGTCTGGGGCCTAAAAAAATTACCGCTATCTGGCACGAACTGGGTATTGAAACCCTGGGGGAACTTCTATATGCCTGCGAAGAAAACAGGCTAATGCTATATAAAGGTTTCGGTGAAAAAACCCAGGCAAGCATCCGGGAGTCGATCTTATTTTATTTGGATCACCAGGGACAATATCTCTATGCCCAGGTAGAACCTATTGCAACCGCGCTTGACCGGGAGATTAAAGCTGGCCTAGCAGGTGCAAAGGTTGTGATGGTGGGTGCTTTCAGAAGGCAGATGCCTGTCATAGACCGCTTGGAATGGGTGACAGACGCTGGTTCAGAAGCCGTCTTAGCACTTATGCAGAAGCTGGACCTGAACCCTGTCCCGGATCAGGAGCCGTTGCCGTCCGCGACGACGGCTGATAACCGCCTGGCTGGCAGCAATACGGATACGAGTGATCATTTTGAAATAATTCAGTTTCAGACAGGTGCTGGTCTGGCTTTGCAAATAATAATTGCAGCTGAAATGCAGCTGAATAATATCATTTTCCGTTTTAACTCCTCAGCAGATTTTTATGCCGCTTTTTTGAGTGCTTACCCCGCATTATCGACCCGGAAAGAAGCTTATCAAAGCGAGGAGCAATTGTTTGAAAATCTCAGTCTGGCCTATATCCCCCCTTATTTACGTGAGGATACCCGCTGGATTGCTGCAGCGGCAACTGGAAATTTACCCAAAGTGATTGAGCCACGTGATATCAAAGGCGTTATTCATGCACATAGCCGCTATAGTGATGGTGCTGCTACACTGGCAGAAATGGCCATGGGTGCTAAAGCGCTTGGCTATGAATATTTAGTGATCAGTGACCATTCACAAACAGCTGTATACGCTCAGGGGCTTAAACTACCGCAGATTCTGGAGCAGCATGAAGAAATCGATGCCCTGAATAAATCACTGGCGCCTTTTAAGATCTTCAAAAGCATTGAAAGTGATATCCTCAGAAACGGCGAACTGGATTATCCGCCCAGTGTGCTGGACAAATTTGATCTGGTCATCGCCTCCGTCCATTCCGTATTAAAAATGAATAAGCAGGAAGCAACTGAAAGGATCTTAAAGGCGGTTACGAATAAATATACGCATATACTCGGGCATATGACAGGAAGGTTGCTACTTAGCAGACAAGGTTATCCACTGGACCTTGAACCAATTCTGGAGGCTTGTCGCAACAATAATGTAGTCATTGAACTGAACGCCAACCCCCGTCGCCTGGATATGGATTGGCAAAATATTCATCTGGCACTGGCAAAAAATCTTCTGATTTCCATAGACCCCGATGCGCATAGCATTAATGGCATAGAGGATATTCGCTATGGGGTACTGGCTGCACAGAAAGCAGGTTTAACCGCCGCCCAGAATCTGAGTAGTTTTTCATTGGAGGAGATGGAAGCCTATATTGACAAAGTAAAGAATAAAACAAATTAATATATGTTTTTCGCTTAACGGAAACCTGAAATTAAGTAACTTTGAATCCTCTCAACATTAAAAGAAAAATAAGCACTATGGACAAAAAGTTTGATTTTGGTATGATAGGTTTAGGTGTTATGGGCATGAACCTGTTATACAATATGGCGGACCATGGTTTTAGTGTAATCGGGCTTGACCTGGATCCACAAAAAGCTGCGGCGCTGGAAAAAGGAGCATCAGAAGGAACCCATGTCAAGGGAACCACGGATACGAAGACATTTATCGATGAGCTTGCTACCCCCAGAAAAATTACTTTGTTGGTACCTGCCGGAAAGCCGGTGGATGCCGTTGTCGCCAGTCTACTACCCTTCTTGGACAAAGGGGATATCATTATTGACGGCGGGAACTCTCATCATACCGATACGCTGCGCAGAGTGAAAGAACTTGCTGAAAAAGGTTTCCATTTTATGGGCATGGGTGTATCTGGTGGCGAGAAAGGCGCCCGTTTCGGTCCAAGCATTATGCCTGGCGGTGACAAAGAGGCATATGAACATGTGCGTCCCCTATTGGAGGCAATCTCAGCCAAAGTGGGCGAAAATAACGAGCCCTGCACGGCCTATATGGGTAAAGATGCAGCAGGCCATTATGTAAAGATGGTGCATAATGGTATCGAATACGCCATTATGGAAGTGATCAGTGAAGTTTATGATCTTTTGAAAAACGGTTTAGGCTATACCAATGATCAGTTACATGGACTTTTCAAAAAATGGAACCAGGGCCGTCTGCAGTCTTTTCTGGTTGAAATTACCCGCGATATCTTTGCGACCAAAGATCCAGAAACTGGCGGTTATCTGGTGGACATGATACTCGATAAAGCCGGTGCCAAAGGCACAGGCAAATGGACTTCTCAGGACGCTATGGATGCCGGTGTATCGATCCCCAGTATTGATATGGCTGTTTCTATGCGCACGATTTCTGCCTATAAGGAAGACCGGTTAAAAGCCGCCAAATTATATGCACCTGTAGTGCGCCGCATTGAAGCGGATCCAAGTACTTTTGAAGCTCAGGTGGAATCGGCTTTATACCTGACAACAATCATCTGTTATGCGCAGGGCTTATCCTTACTCGTAAAGGCATCAGAGGAGTTAAAGATGGAAATTCCATTGAAAGATGTTGTGAAAATATGGCGCGGTGGATGTATCATTCGCTCTACCCTGCTGGAAACTTTCTACCAGGCTTACCAGGCAGATCCTGCACTTTCCAATATCCTTTTAGACGCGACCATTGCTGGTGAAGTAAAGGCCTCTGTTGAGGATCTTAGAAAAGTGGTTTCTGAAGCGACTAAAAGTGGCATCTCCATTGGAGCGATACAGTCGTCACTGGCTTATTTAGAATCCTACACATCTGCAAAAATGCCGACTAATTTAATTCAGGCCCAACGCGATAATTTTGGATCTCATACTTATCAGCGTATAGATAAAGAAGGTATTTTCCATACAGAATGGACTACCCATATATAAACCGCAGTAGTATAAAAGACAGCAGATTTTTCTGCTGTCTTTTGTAAATCATTATTTATCAATTATTACCACAATGGCAAAAAGCAATAATCATAAAAAACCGTCCGCTACCGTTATCTTTATTTTTGGAGGCAGCGGTGACTTAAATCAACGAAAACTTACGCCTGCACTCTACAATTTATATATCGATGGCTTTATGCCAGAAAATTTTGCCATTATTGGCACCGGGCGTACAGATTATTCCAACGAAAAATTCCGGGGTCATTTACTGGAAGGTATTAAGGAATTTTCCAGGAGAAAAGAAAATAAGGATGGCAGCTGGGATAATTTTGCCCCTCAGGTTTCCTATTTACGAATGGATGCTGATAAAGCCGAAGACTATAACAATATTGCCAAAATTATTGATGACAGGGAAAAAGAGTGGGGTGAACATCCAAATGTGCTGTTTTATTTAGCCGTTGCCCCGCAATTGGTTCCGGATATTGCCACGAATCTGAAGAAATTAAAGCTTTGTAAAGACAAGTCCAATACACGCATTGTTGTCGAGAAGCCATTTGGCCATGATTTGCAGAGTGCTAAAGAACTGAATAGTCTGCTAACCGGGCTTTTTGAAGAAAATCAGATTTACCGTATTGATCATTATTTAGGTAAAGAGACCGTACAGAATATATTGGCCCTCCGGTTTGCCAACGCACTGTTCGAGCCCATCTGGAATCGTAATTATATCGATCATGTACAGATTACGGCTGCTGAAACAGTGGGTGTAGAAGATAGAGGCGGTTATTATGAACAGGCAGGTGCGTTAAGGGATATGGTGCAGAATCACATTCTTCAGGTACTCTGTATGGTGGCCATGGAAGCCCCTGTTTCATTTGAAGCCAATGAAATCCGCAATAAGAAATCTGACGTTTTAAATGCAATCCGCAAGATCAATAAACATGAAGTCCAGAAGTATGCAGTACGTGGGCAATACGGAAATGGCTGGATGCAGGGTAAAAAAGAGAAAGCTTACCGGGAAGAGAAAGGCGTTAATCCCGAATCCGCCATCGATACTTTTGCCGCTGTGAAATTTTATATTGATAACTGGCGCTGGCAGGGTGTTCCCTTTTATGTGCGCACCGGCAAGCATTTGATGGAAAAAACAACCTTGATAACCATTCAGTTTAAGGAAGCACCTAAATATGCCTTCCCACCGGAAGCTTCTGAAACCTGGCGTTCCAATCGTCTGACGATAAGTATCCAACCGGAAATGGATATCCGCCTGCGTTTCCAGGCAAAAAGACCGGGACAGACAATGTCGCTGAACCCAGTTGACATGGTCTTCAGTTATAATGATAATTATGACGAACCACAGCCGGAAGCTTATGAAACTTTGCTGTTGGATGCCATGATGGGCAATGCCACGCAGTTTATGCGTGGCGACCAGGTGGAGGTTGCCTGGGAAGTTATTGCACCAATTATGGAGACCTGGGAAAGCCGGCCTCCAGTTGATTTTCCCAATTATGCACCTGGTTCCTGGGGACCGGAAGATGCGGAAGCCCTGATTGCCCGTGATGGACGGACCTGGGTGACACTTCCGCCTAAGAAGAACAAGGACTAACTGTATGATCGGTTAACTTAGTACAGATTTCTATAGCTCCAACGAGCTTCAGTGATTATAAATGCCATGCCTGTCCGGTTTTGAGACACTAGAGAGGCATGGCCATTTTACAATACGGCTTTACCTATTTTAGACCTAAACCTAAAAGAAACATTTTTATGCAAATCCATAAATCTAAAGATATTGATCAGCTCAGCCGTGATTTTGCAGACTGGCTGGTCGATTATGCAGCAGCTACAATACAGCTGAAGGACCGTTTCACGATTGCCTTATCTGGTGGCAGTACGCCTAAGAAGCTTCATGCAATACTAGCCAGTGACGGCTATAAAGACCGCATAGATTGGCCTAAATGGCATTTTTTTATGGGTGATGAGCGCTTTGTACCTGAAACGGATGAGAGAAGTAATGCTAAAATGTGTTACGAGACCTTATTAAACCATGTACCGGTATTACCTCAAAATATTCATTTCTACCAGACCGAAGGCCTGACAGCTCCCCAGAGTGCTGTTCAATACGAAAAGTTGCTGCGCAGTTATTTTGAAGGAAAGCCCACCGGACTGGATCTGGTTATATTAGGCATGGGGGATGACGGACATACCCTCTCACTTTTCCCACATCAACCGATTATTCATCAAAGTGAAAAATGGGTAGACAGTTTTTGGTTGGAAGCGCAAGATATGTTTCGCATCACGATGACGCATCCCGTGGCCAACCAGGCGGCAAGTGTCGCATTTCTGGTTGCAGGTGCGGGTAAGAAAAATGCATTGAAAGAAGTGCTGGAAGGGAAGTATCAGCCGGATCTGTATCCCTCTCAGATCATTCAGCCCGTTAACGGAGAGCTACACTGGTTTATAGATGAAGCTGCCGGGGCACTCATTTAAATTATGGAACTGTTAGCGTGATTTTAAATTTGATAAACCAAGCAGTGTTGAATAAATATAGAAGAAACTGGAACTCCCTTACGTCAAAACTAACTCCGGGTCAGCGTCCTATATATTACGCATTTGCCGTTTTCAGCATTTTTAATGCAGAATTGTCAGCGAATTGTAAAAAATATTTTTTTCCCTTGATACAAAACTGCTGTTAGTTTAGTAGTTTTGCATCGAATTATTTACGACTAAACAAGTGATATGAGCTTTAAAAAGTTTTTAACTTCCGCTGTAGGCAGAAAAATTACAATGGGTGCTACAGGTCTCTTTCTCATTTTATTTCTAATTGTGCATGTCAGCCTGAATCTTTGTGTTTTTGCTAATGACGGTGGTGAAATGTTTAATGCGGCGGCTCATTTCATGGGCGGTAATTGGGTTCCTCGTGTTTTGGAGATCGGACTTTTCTTCTTCTTAATTGTGCACATCATTCAGGGAATCATCCTGGAAATGTCCAACAGGTCAAAAAGAGGCATCGGTTATGAAAAGAGTTATGGTAATCGCGGCAGTAAATGGTACAGCCGTTCCATGGGTCTGCTGGGTGTGTTGATCCTGCTTTTTCTGATCATGCATATTTCCCAGTTCTGGTTCCCCAACCGGTTAAGCCAGGGCTTTTTGCTCGGTGAAGAAATCAATTTATATGAAAGAATGAAAATCACGTTTAGTGTAGGCTGGATTGTTATCGCCTATCTAATTGGCTGTCTGGCATTATCTTATCATCTGATGCATGGTTTTCAAAGCGCATTCAGGTCATTAGGTGTATATAATATAAGATACAATAAATTACTTATCTGCATTGGCCGGGGCTTTGCAATCATCGTTCCGTTGCTATTTGCGCTAATGCCACTTAGCTTTTATTTAGGCTGGCTGAGCTAGGCTGAGAAAAATGAATTACCCGGCTGGGTTCAGTTGGGTTTCTATGTAACACTAACAACTTTTTATAGAATGGCATTTGAATCAAAAGTACCTAAGGGACCGTTAGAGAATAAGTGGACAGAGTACAAGGATCATAGCAAATTGGTCAACCCTGCCAATAAACGTAAACTTGAAATTATTGTTATTGGTACCGGACTGGCAGGCGCCAGTGCGGCTGCTTCGCTTGGAGAAATGGGCTACAAAGTAAAATCCTTTTGTTTCCAGGATTCTCCCAGACGTGCGCATTCCATTGCTGCCCAGGGCGGCATCAATGCGGCAAAAAATTATCAAAATGACGGGGACTCTGTTTTCCGTCTTTACTATGACACAGTCAAGGGAGGTGATTACCGTTCCCGAGAATCCAATACCTACCGTCTGGCGCAGGTGAGTGTCAATATTATTGATCAGTGCGTGGCACAGGGTGTTCCCTTTGCCCGTGAATATGGTGGTTTACTAAGCAACCGTTCTTTTGGCGGTGTACAGGTACAAAGAACCTTTTATGCAGCCGGTCAGACCGGTCAGCAACTGCTTCTCGGTGCCTATAGTGCACTCGAAAGACAGGTGGCACTTGGTAATGTAACTGTTTACGATCGTCATGAAATGCAAGAAGTGGTTCAAATAGACGGCAAGGCAAGAGGTATCATTGCCCGTAATATGCTGACCGGTGAACTGGAACGGCATTTTGGGTATGCTGTATTGATTTGTAGTGGCGGGTATGGCAACGTTTATTTTCTTTCCACCAATGCGATGGGTAGTAATGTAACAGCGGCCTGGAAAGCACATAAACAAGGCGCTTATTTTGCCAATCCCTGTATGACACAGATTCATCCGACCTGTATTCCTGTATCCGGGGATCACCAGTCCAAACTGACATTGATGTCTGAATCACTCAGAAATGATGGCCGTATATGGGTGCCCAAACAAAAAGGGGATACCAGAAAAGCCAATTTAATACCCGAAGATGAAAGAGATTATTATTTAGAAAGAAGATACCCGGCTTTTGGGAATCTGGTGCCACGTGATGTCGCCTCACGCGCTGCCAAGGAAAGATGCGATGCCGGTTACGGTGTCGGTACTTCCAAACAGGCAGTCTTCCTTGATTTTACAGAAGCGATCAACCGTTATGGTAACATCGAATGTGGTAAGCATGGCATTGACCATCCATCTGCAGAAATTATCCGTGAACATGGCCTGGAAGTCATCAAAGAAAAATACGGTAATCTTTTTGACATGTATGAAAAGATTACCGGTGAAAACCCTTATGAGATACCAATGCGCATCTACCCTGCTGTGCATTATACGATGGGTGGTCTCTGGGTGGATTATGAATTAATGACTTCTGTTCAGGGGCTGTATTGCTTAGGTGAAGCGAATTACAGTGATCATGGTGCTAACCGCCTGGGCGCATCTGCACTCATGCAAGGTCTGGCAGACGGTTACTTCGTTATACCCTATACCCTCAGCAACTACCTGGCCGGGGAAATTTACAATAAACCCATCTCCACCGATCATGCGGCCTTTGCAACGGCAGAAGCCGTCGTCAAAGAGCGTATTGATAAGCTGATGAATATCAAAGGCAAGCATACTGTGGACAGCTTCCACAAGCGCCTGGGTAAAATCATGTGGGAAAAATGCGGTATGGCCAGAAATGAGCAGGGCCTTAAAGAAGCGATCCAGGAGATCAAAGCACTCAGAGCGGAATTCTGGGCAGATCTACGGATACCTGGTACAGACAAGCAGTACAACCCGGAACTGGACAAGGCCGGCCGTGTAGCAGACTTTATGGAACTCGGTGAACTGATGTGCGTAGATGCCCTGGACCGGGCAGAAAGCTGTGGAGCTCACTTTAGGGAAGAGTCACAGACACCTGAAGGAGAAGCACTGCGTAATGATGAAAAATTCATGTATGTTTCTGCATGGGAGTTCAAGTCTGTAGGCAACTGGGAATTACATAAAGAGGAACTGGTTTATGAAAAGATCCAGCCCACCCAGAGAAACTATAAATAACAAGAAAAGGATACAGTTAAGCACTTTGGGCGTATCCACGAAGGTGCAGCTGGTAAATATTATACGTAAATAGAGCAATCGTTATCGCTGGTGAAAATAGCTGCGAAGAGTTAGCGTAAATAACAGCCCTGCGATTGAAAAATCATCAAATTAGGCAGTATGGAACATTATAATATGCATTTGACTTTGAAAGTATGGCGTCAGCCGGATGGGGTTTCTGCGGGCGGATTTAAAACCTACGGAGTGGATAATATCTCTTCTGAGATGTCCTTTCTGGAGATGTTTGACGTCTTAAATGAACGCCTGACCATGGAAGGAGAAGACCCGATTGCATTTGATCATGACTGTCGTGAAGGCATCTGTGGCGCATGTTCAATGATGATTGACGGCAAACCACACGGTCCCTGGGCACAGAATACCACTTGTCAATTACATATGCGCGCTTTTAAAGATGGGGATACCATCGTTGTTGAACCCTGGCGTGCCAGAGCATTCCCGGTCATAAAGGATCTGATTGTAGACCGGACTGCATTTGACCGGGTGATCCAGGCGGGAGGCTATATTTCTGTCAATACCGGTAATGCGGTTGATGCAAATGCTACACCGATTGAAAAGAAAGCAGCTGATGAGGCATTTGCAGCAGCAGCCTGTATAGGTTGTGGTGCCTGCGTTGCCGCCTGTAAAAATAGCTCTGCGATGCTTTTTGCCGGCGCGAAAGTCTCTCAGCTCGCCATGCTACCGCAAGGCGATCCCGAACGTAAGACCCGTGTTATTGAAATGGTGGCACAAATGGACAAGGAAGGATTTGGATCCTGTACTGCAACTGGTGCCTGTGAAGCCACCTGCCCTAAAGGAATTTCTATCACCAATATTGCCCATTTAAACAAAGAATACCTGCAGGCTATGCTCACCAGTCACGAATAATCAGTCCACTGGAAGTACTAGAGTTAATCGACGGTTTTTTGTTTTTGAGATAAAAGAAACGCTGGAATTTTAATAATTCCGGCGTTTTTTCTGTGCGAATAATAATTCAGTTGACAGTCTGTACTAAAACCGAACACTTTTGTTCGATTTTGGCACACTCTCAAGTTATTCAAAAAATATATAATATTGATTATCAATTGCTTATGATTCTAGCATATTTGATGCCCTATTATAGCAACAGACATCCTCTATAGAAAGGGAATGTTGTAATTTTTAATAAGACGTATTGAATACGCAATAAATAACTTTAAGAATCCTCTTATGCTAAAACACATTTTCAAATCAGCATGGCGCAATCTAAAGCACAATAAAATTTTTTCCACGATCAATATTCTAGGTTTAGCGATCGGTATCGCCAGTGCGGCATTGATTTTTTTATGGATAGAAGATGAAGTGAGCTTTGATGATTTTAATACCAAAAAGGACGAACTGTATTTCGTTCGTGAAAATCAAAAATATAATACCTATACCGCTACCTTTTCCTCTACACCGGGTCTTTTAGGACCAGCCATGCAAGCAGAAATTCCCGGCATCGCTAATACCTGCCGCACCTCCGAAGGTGATGAACAGCTGCTTTTTACCATCGGCAACAAGTCCATGTATGCGTCCGGCAAGTATGCTGAGCCGTCTTTATTCAGTATGTTTACCTTGCCATTTGTCCAGGGCAATGCATCAACAGCCTTCCGGCAATTGCATTCAATGGTCATAACAGAAAAAACCGCGAAAAAATTCTTCGGAAATGAAAAGAGTGTGATTGGCAAAACCGTTCGAGTTGACAATAAAACCGATTACGTTATATCAGGTGTCATAAAAGATATTGCAGAGAATTCGTCTATGAAATTTGAGTGGGTAGCTCCTTTCGAGATTTATTTTCAAAGCAATATTTATTCACGTACATGGGCGAACAGTTCATTAAGCACCTATGTAGAATTAAAGCCTGGCGTAACCCCAGCATCAGTCAATAAACGATTATACAATTTTATTCAACAGAGGTATCCGAGATCTATTGCGCGACCATTTTTGTTCAGTATGAAGGACTGGCATTTGCGAGATGAATTTGACAACGGTGTACAAACTGGGGGTGGACGTATAGAATATATACGCCTGTTTTCTATAATTGCATGGATTATTTTGCTCATTGCCTGCATTAACTTTATGAACCTTGCAACTGCAAGAAGTGAAAAGCGGGCAAAAGAAGTAGGGGTAAGAAAGACATTAGGAGCAGGCAAGAAAAACCTTATTTTCCATTTTATCGGAGATGCATTGTCAATGGCGTTTATGGCTGCATTGATTGCCGTGGCCATCGCATGGCTTATCCTGCCGGCATTTAATCTGTTGGTTCAAAAAAATCTTTCGCTCGCATTAAACAATCCGCTTCATATAACTGCTTTAATTGCGATCACACTTGTTTGCGGACTTGCGGCAGGAAGCTACCCCGCATTGTATCTTGCATCATTCGACCCAGTGGATGTTTTGAAGGGCCTAAAAATAAAAACAGGCAATGCAGCATTTGTCCGCAAAGGGCTGGTAATATTACAATTCACAGCTTCAATTATTCTTATCATCAGCACCATTATTGTTTATCAGCAAATACAGCATGTGAAAAGCAGGAATTTAGGATTTAATAAAAGTAATTTGTTGCAAATGGATGTAAAAGGGGATATCGCAAAAAATTACAGCGCTATAAAACAAGAACTTTTGGCAACCGGCTATATTGATAATGTTGCACTAAGCGACCATGTGACAATTTATGGCGGTAACAATACGGGTAGTTTAACCTGGGATGGGAAAACCACCAATGAACAAGTCTTAATTTCTCAGCGCAATGTAAGCACAGGCTTTTTTAATACATCTGGTATTAAAATACTGGAGGGAAGGGATCTTACTGAGATGGATAGCGCAGTGGTTAATAATACGATTAACATAGTAATCACTCATTCACTGGAAGATCTAATGGGCAAAGGAAGTGCATTAGGCAAAAAAATATGGGATAAAGACGATAACAGCGGTATAGCTGGACAGGTAGTGGGAGTCGTAAATGATTATGTGTACGGCAATATGTACGGAAAGTCAGATCCGGTAGCTTTTTTCTACGGCAAACCGGAAAATGCAACCATCATGTATGCACGTTTAAAGCCACAAGCCGATATAGAAAAGGCCCTGGCTCAAATGCAATCTGTCATGAAAAAATATAATCCTGAATATCCTTTCGGGTATCAATTTGTAGATGATCAGTTCAATCAGATGTTTTTTGGTGAAATGCTTATCAGTAAATTATCCAGAGTGTTTGCGGCGCTGGCCATTATTATTTCGTGTCTTGGCTTGTTTGGCTTGGCAGCATTCACTGCCGAAAGAAGAACAAAAGAAATAGGTATCCGAAAGGTATTTGGCGCAAGTGTCAGTCGAATAACGATATTATTGTCGAAAGATTTCCTAAAACTAGTAGGCGTCGCATGTTTGATTGCCTTTCCTATTGCCTGGTGGCTTATGCACAATTGGTTGCAGAATTACCAATACAGGATTGAGATAAATTGGTGGATATTTTTAGCAGCAGGTGCCTGCGCCCTAGTAATTGCTTTAATTACGATTAGCTTTCAGTCCATCAAAGCAGCCCGAGCTAATCCCGTGAATAGTTTCAGGTCAGAGTAAGTTAATGGGGGAAATGTAACAAAGGCAGATTCCTGCAGGCACAAAAGGGGTGTCGTAATTTTTGGCAGCGGGGAAAGCGGTAGAATGGAAAAAAGAAAAAAGATTGGTTTACCGGTTTTTGTAGATATTTAAGAGAATCATCGATATGTATCAAAACCGTACGCTTCATGTATCGAATATGAACACATATTGATTATATGATATATTTATTCACATTATATTCAGCTAAATATGCTTTGGCATACATTTTAATGAATCGTTATTTACTGCCAAAGGTTTGGCCATTTTAACCACCGACTTAAAGCCTGGTAATTAATACTGTTAATATGATAAATAGTCAACTTAAAATAGTGCTGCGTAGTTTATGGCGGAACAGAAAGTTTGCTGCCCTCAATATATTCGGATTAAGTATAGGGATGGCGACATGCCTGATTATCGTGTTTTATATGCACCATGAGCTCAGTTATGACAAGTTTAATACCAAGGCTGATCAGATAGTTCGCGTTATTTTTAAAGCTGAAGTAGGTGGTCAGCAAATGAATGAAGCGAACGTGATGCCACCTGTCGCAAAAACGCTGCTATCGAATTTTCCCGAGATCCAGCAGGCTACAAGACTGGTCCAGGGCGGGTCCCCAATACTGGTTTCTGGGCGTAACAGATTTAAGGAGGATGATTTTGCCTATGTTGATGCTAATTTCTTCTCTGTCTTTACTTTGCCCTGGCTGGAAGGCGATCTGAATACGGCTTTAATGCAACCGGGTACGGTGGTGATTACAAAAGCCGTTGCCCAAAAGTACTTTGGTGATAAGGATCCGATGGGTCAAATATTGAAATTAAGCGATGGCCAAAGTTCCTTTAAAGTGACCGGGGTTATCGATAAGGTGCCGGAAAATTCGCATTTTCATTTTGACTTTTTTGCTTCCATCAGTAGCTGGCCAGATGCGCAGTCTGCTTCTTTTATGACTTCGGGATACTATACCTACTTAGTTTTACCTAAAGATTATGCGTATCAGAAATTGGCGGCAAAGCTGCCTGGCTTCGTTGCAAAATATATAGGGCCACAACTGAAAGAAGGAATGGGGATGAGCTACAACGATTTTACGAAAAATGGCAATAGGATCGGCCTGTTTTTACAACCGCTCACAGCTATCCACCTAAGTCCCGGATTAAGCGGCGAGCTATCTGCGAGTGGCAATCTTATTTACCTGTATATTTTTGGAGCTATTGCTATTTTGGTACTGCTGATTGCCTGCATTAATTATATGAATCTAGCAACGGCTGGTGCTTCAAAAAGAGCAAGAGAAGTTGGTATCCGCAAAGTATTCGGCTCTGGGAAATCCAGTTTGATCCGGCGCTTTATGCTGGAATCGTTTTTTCTGACGATGAGCAGTTTTATTTTGTCCTTGGGAATTATATATGCGGCCCTACCACTCCTTAACCGGCTATCAGGTTTACAGCTTAGTATGACGGATGCATTGCACTCATGGATGATACCCATACTGGCCCTTGTTGCTCTATTCACAGGCTTACTCGCGGGTATCTATCCGGCTTTTTTTCTTTCTTCGTACAGACCTATTACCGTATTGAAAGGGGATTTCAGTACTGGCGAGAAAAGTGTTAAGTTGCGCAAAGGACTTGTAGTATTTCAATTTATGGTTTCCATTATTCTTATGGTATGTACAGGTGTTGTCTATAAACAGCTGCATTATATGAGCAATCTGCCCTTAGGCTATGATAAGAACCAGGTGCTGGTGCTGCCAGAAACCTGGCTCCTGGGGAAAAATCAGGAGGTCTTCCGACAGAAATTATTACAGGATCCCCGCATTGCTTCCGTCAGTGTATCGGGATATCTGCCTGCAGGTGCTACCTATGGAAATAACTTTACCGTTTACCCGGATAAAAGTGCTTCCTCCCTGTTAAAAACTTTACGTTATGACATAGATCCGGCCTATATCCCAACCATGGGCATGCATGTCATCAAAGGCCGGAATTTCTCCAAAGATTTTTCAACAGATTCAACCGCTGTCATTATTAATGAAACAGCTCTAAAGGCATTTGGCTGGCAAAAGGATCCACTGGACCATACACTCACCTACCGGGAAAATAATGGTGCAGAACACAGTTACCGGGTGATCGGCGTGGTCAGAGATTTTCATTTCCGGTCCCTTCATGAACTCATTACACCGCTCGTGATGGTGCTTGGTGGCGGTGCAGGTACGATGATTGTGAAGCTAAAAGGAGCTCATACCCAAGATGTATTACCGGACATCAAAAAAACATGGGACGCATTGGGCGCTGAGTCGGCCATGACCTATTCTTTCCTGGATGACAGGGTGGAACAAACCTATGCGTCGGAAAACAGAACCGGGATGTTGCTCGGTATATTTTCTTCTATAACCATTCTTATTGCCTGTCTTGGACTCTTCGGTCTGGTGATGTATTCAGCTGAAGCGCGTACAAAAGAAATAGGGATTCGCAAAGTACTGGGTGCAAGTGTGGGGCAGGTTATGCGACTGCTATCCCGAGATTTTATAAAATTAGTCCTTCTCGCATTTATAATCGCTGTCCCTGCTGCCTGGCTGGTAATGCATACTTGGTTGCAAAGTTTTGCCTATAGCATAAAAATGGGGTGGCTGCTTTTCCTTGTGGCAGGTATCCTAAGTGTTCTGATCACTTTTATTACGATCTGTTTTCAGGTGGTAAAGTCGGCAAAGGCTAATCCGGTGCAATCTCTTAGTTCAGATTTGTAATCCACCCGTATTGATTTAATTTTGTGGGATAGCGTTTTGTTTTGTGCTTGACTGGTACTTCCAATATAAGCATTTTCCCTTTCAAATATTGACTCGAGATTAATCTGTGACTGTAGATTTGCACAAAAAATGCAACTATAGGCATTGAATAATAAGATCATATCCTGGAAGCCATATCATATATTAAAATGTAAGCTGTTTTTCTTAAAATGTGTAATAATTGGTCTTAAATTGCATATTTTTACGAGAATATATGAATTTATGTATTATTTTTGCAAAAACGGCCATTATTATGCTAATTCAATTTTCAGTTCGTAATTTTAAGTCTTTTAGAGAAAAAGCAACTTTGAGCCTTGTTGCCTCTGGTTATGATAAGACAACAAGAGAGGTCGACAATGTGTTCTCTTTATCGACAGGGAAATTACGGCTTCTAAAAAGTGCAGTAGTCTATGGGGCAAATGCAAGTGGAAAAACGAAGTTAATTGAGGCAATGACCTTTATGCAACAACTTATTCGTAGCTCGGATGAAGAACAGAAAAGCGGGAAGATTAACATCGATCCCTTTTTACTCGATACATATAGTGAGTTAGAAAGCAGTGAATTCGAAGTGATTTTTTTCCAGGATGGTATTCGTTACCGTTATGGATTTGAAGTTGTGCCTACTCACATTGTGGCAGAATGGCTTTACAGACAGCCTAAAGATACGGAGGTGGAGGTATTTTATCGGGAACTGCAAGAATTCGAATCTCACGAACGACTAGCTGAATTTCGAATTGGCAAGAAAGTGGCCAAAGATGGCATGGTAAAAAGCAAAACATTATGGCTAACTGCAGCTGAGAAATGGAACGATCAGCTTTCAGGAATTATTATGGGCTGGTTTCAAAGGTTACATATTCTATCAGGCCTTAACGAACGCAATTATATGGGTTATACCTTGAACCAAATAAAAGCTGGTAAAATGCAAGCTGCGATCAACGACTTTGTTCGAGCGGCAAGTATTGGACTGGAAGAAATTTCTGTTATTGATATTGGCCTAGATGCGCTTCCCGACCATTTACCAAAAGATGTTCGAGAACGTATAATTCATGAAGTTAGTAATGATCAAGGTATTTTGGTAGAAGATATCGTAAGCTATCGTCGGTATGATGAAAACGGTAATCGAGTTGGCAATAAAGAATTTTCAGTAGATGAACATGAATCGGCTGGAACGAGAAAGTATTTAGCGCTTTCAGGGCCGGTACTAGATGTGCTTTCAAAGGGCAGTATTTTAGTTGTTGATGAACTAGATGCAAGGCTTCACCCCAATTTGGTCTGCAAGCTTATTGAACTTTTTAATTCTGCGAATCACAATCCCAATTGCGCACAATTAATTTTTAATACACACGATACGAATTTACTGAATGCTGATCTGTTGCGCCGTGATCAGATTTGGTTTACAGAAAAGGATCGATATGGAGCGAGCTCCCTTTATTCCTTAAACGATTATAGTCCCCGCAAAAACGAGAATTTGGAAAAAAATTATATCCAGGGAAAATACGGCGCGGTTCCATTTTTGGGCAATTTTGACGCGTTAATAAAACCCTTTGCTGACGATGAAAATGCAGGATAAGAGGAAAAAAGAAATCGAAGCAAGGGCCGCACATATAGCAAAGCGCAAAGCTGCCAAAGAAAGGCATAGAACAGCGCCTGTTATAGAACGAGCAAAACTTGATAAACCTGGGCGACAGCGCATTTTGATTTATTGCGAGGGAGCGAATACCGAGCCATCCTATTTTAGAAAATTTGAATTAACAAATATTGAAGTTAAATGCTATGGAGAAGGCCGTAATACCTTGTCCCTGGTTGAACGTGCAATTGAGCTGCGAGAACAAGCAAAAATGAAAAATAAACCATATGATCAGGTATGGTGTGTTTTTGATAGAGACCCCGCAATGACCAATAAATCGGGACACACAGCAGAAAACTATAATGAGGCAATTCGGTTGGCAGAAAAGGAAAATATTGGTGCTGCATATTCCAATCAGGCATTTGAATACTGGCTTATTCTGCATTTTCTTGACCATCAAGGTGGGCCACTACCTCGGACGGGGTATTCATCCCAACTAAATACGTATCTAAAACCCTACGGATGTACTTATGAAGGAAATGACAGTAAAACGGTGACAAACGAAATATTCGATACGCTGGAGGCAATAGATGCAAAAACAGGAAAGCGTCGGAGAATACTTGCGGAACAAAGAGCT
>DATJDF010000083.1:0-7025 GCA_035497555.1 Arachidicoccus sp.
ACAGAGGTACATATTCTCTGGGACATGGAGAAATTATAAATGGGTTCGGGAAAGTGCAGGCCTATGACAGCATTCTCTATAAAACCAATTCCATTGCACAAACTGCATTTTATCCATCCACTATTTATTTTCGGGTTCAAAAAGATACATTGTTCTATAGTACCGGATACTATAAAGACAGCGCGCTCCATAAAGGCTATTTGACCTTTTTGAAATTCAAATAATACATAAGTATTAATCATTTCGAAGTACACTGAGCTTAGCAGATAAAGAAAGTGTTTTTTGTCGTTGCCTGTTGCTGCGTTTTATCCTGAGTTAAAGAACATTTTGCCTTGATTGAAATCCCGAACTACTTAATTTATTTCGAATTACAAATTAAAAAAACACCAAGACTGATCAGATATATTATATTTTTCATTATTTTTATAGGTAAATTTTATAATCGTAAAAACTTAATTATGAGAAAACTAATCTTGTTTATGGGAGCAGGCCTTTTATTGATTTCCACGACCAAGGCCCAACAAACTTATCAGCGCCCCCTCGGTTCAGAATTTAGTATTGGTATAGAAGGCGCCTTGCCAATGAACGGATGGGATGTCGGGATGGAGGGAAGCGGTACCAAAGCATCAAGTTTTGGCGCAGGTGCAACGATCAAGTATGCCTACAATTTCGACGAAACGATCGCTGCCACTTTTCAGACAGGCTTTCTTTATTTCCCGGGAAAAGACTTGGATGGCGGGAAAATAAATTCCAGCCAAATTCCGATCAAAGCTGGTGTCCGTTTTAGTATGAGTAACTTCTATTTAGAACCACAATTTGGCGTTAGTTCCTTTAACGTAAAAATTGTGGACAACGTAGCCGGAGGTTCAGCATCGGGATCGACGACAGCATTTACTTATGCCATTGGTATTGGGGCCATGGCCAGCAGTAATTTTGATATAGGCCTTCGTTATGAGGCTATGTCTAAAAATGGTACCATGGGATTTCTGGCCTTGCGATTTGCCTATTGTATTCCACTTGGCAAAAAATAGTAAAAAGATCAATGACATTTGGCAAAATCCTGCGAAATCAATGCCATATATAAGTTGTATCTGGATAAGCTACATTCGTTAATTTGTATTTGATTTTAAAATTCCAGCAAGATTAAATTGCATCCATATTGCAATTTAATCTTGCTGGAATTGCTTTTTTTGAAACAAAAAATCTTTAGTTTAGTGCTAAAATTTTAACCTATGAAAAAGAGAATCATTTGCATCACGATTATCGTTTGTTGTTTTTGTACTGCAAAAGCACAATCCAGCGTTTCAGATACGATAAGCTACAATCGAGCTCAGATCGATACTTTGGATAAACAGATTATTAATTTGATTGGACAGCGTATGAAGGCCGCTCGCGCAATTGGTCTTTATAAAATGAATCACAGTATTGGTGTAGTGCAGAATAAGCGTTTCGAGAAAGTTTTAAGTGATGCTATTCAACAAGGCAGGGACAATCAACTTTCAGAAGAATTTATCCGTAATCTTTTTAATGATGTACACAAAGAAAGTATTCGACAGGAAGAAGCTCTGAAATTGAAATAAGCTCAGGTAAATTCCAGTTCGGGATCTACTCTGATCAGGTATTATACTTACCATATCGATTTCTAAAGCATAGTTAGCCTTTTGGCTGTTTCGTTAATAAAATTGCCGGGTTAAAACTTGTATCTTTCTACTAAAAAGGCAAATTTGGAGAGATTAACTTGTTGACCGGCGCGTAAAGTATGATGTCAATAATGGATGGCCATTATTGACGCCAAATAAACCTGAATATTAAAAACCTGAAAAGCTGAAGCTTGTCAAAAGGTAGCGGAAATATTTTGATGGAATGAGACTAAGTAAAAATAAAATTATGATTCAAGCTGATCCAATTATCGCAGTAAAGAATGTAGCTATAAGCTCAAAATGGTATCAAGCGCTGTTTGGCTGCAGATTATCTGGTGGCCATGGCGGTGAAAGGTTTGAAACCCTTACAGATGAAGACGGTTCAGTGCTCCTATGTCTGCACAAATGGGGGGAAGACCACCACCCTACTATGACTAATTTAGGGATACCTCCGGGCAACGGACTTATCCTTTATTTTCGTACCGATAATCTCGACGCAATAAGAAAGAATGCACAAAGGTTAGGAGCGGTCATTGAAGAAGATATTCACCGCAATCCAAATTCCGGAAAGGAGGAATTTTCAATATGGGATTTAGACGGTTATTATTTAACAATAACGCGCTATCATGATTATGGATATGGCTATAAGTGATATTTTACGATCTCTTTGAATTTCCTTGCCTGCCATAAATCCAGTTCGACGGCACATTAATGCTTTAAATTACATTTGTTATATCTGACTTGTTTTAGGAATGTTCATAGTTTATCTACAACTAGTCTATAAGGAGGGGCTTCAGAAATGTTTACCTCAATGATATCTGCTGCATTTTTTAAAGCTTCCGGCAATCTTCATTTAAATGTTTAAGATGTAAGGATTTTCCGACCTATATTTTCCTATATATCACTCCAGAAGCCTATTATTCTTGCGCAGGCTTGTTTTTTCTAAATTGCAAATCAAAAACAAACCAGACAAAAGCAAACAAGCCTAAAGCAAAAATAGTGTCACCTACGATCCGGAGCCATTTTAGGGTACTTATAACTGGCTGCTCTAAGAACTGGGGCGAGCGGGCATACCACATGCCTTTGTTTACACTCGCCACTGCCTGGGCTATCCCAACAGGGAGCAGGCTTAAAACAATCATCAGCATTAGCCCAATATTGATTGCCCAGAAAGCGAAACCGATGATTTTATTGTTCCATATTTTATCTCTATAGAGACTACGCAGCATAAAAAGAATCAGGCCTATACCTAATATGCCATATACCCCGAAAAGAGAGCCATGAGCATGAGCGGCGGTAGTATTCAGACCCTGAACATAATATAAAGCAATTGGGGGGTTGATAATAAAGCCGAGAATACCTGCCCCGAAAAAGTTCCAAAAAGACATGGCCACCAGGCAATAGATGGGCCATTTATAATCCTTAAGCCAGGGAGCCGCCCTGCTCAGGCGGTAGTTCTGATAAGCCTCAAACCCAATAAGCACCAGTGGAACCACCTCCAGCGCACTGAAAGAGGACCCGACCGCCAGTATTGCAGTAGGGGTGCCACTGAAATATAAATGGTGGAAGGTGCCCAGAATCCCACCGGAGAGGAAAACCACTGTAGAGAAGATAATGGAGAGCGTTGCCGTCTTTGTCTTTAGAAGACCCAACCTGACAAAAAGGAATGCGGAGACCACCGTGGCGAAGACTTCAAAGAAACCTTCTACCCATAGATGAACTACCCACCAACGCCAGTATTCGGCAATGGCCAGATTTGTTTGGCGCCCCCACATCAGCCCCGCCCCATAAAATATGGCAATAGAGGCAGATGCTATTATAAAGAGCCTAAGCATGCCTTTTTCTTCAGAATTACTTTTAAAGACTACCCTTAGTGGACGGACCATGAGCGTCAGCCAGACAAAGAGTCCAATAAAGAGAAATATTTGCCAAAATCTACCCAGATCTACATATTCATAACCTTGATGGCCGAACCAGAAATTGGTCTTGAGCCCCAGTTTTTGCATGATGCCCATCCATTGCCCGACCATGGATCCAAAAACAATGATCAAAATGCATATAAAAAGAAAGTTTACACCTAGCTTCTGATATTTAGGATCCTTGCCAGAGAGAGAAGGGGCAATATACAACCCGGTTGCCAACCAAGCCGTGGCGATCCAGAGAATACCCAGTTGTACATGCCAGGTTCTGGTAACGGAATAAGGAAGAATCTTGGAAAGGTCCAGCCCATAAAACCCGCCGCCTTCAACACCGTAGTGAGCGGTGATTACACCAAAGGTCATTTGAATTAAGATTAAAAAAGCTACAATCCAGATGTATTTTTTAACCGCCAGCATTGACGGTGTGATCTTTTGGCGCATCAGCGGGTCTTCAACAGGAGATGCTGGCTCTTCTTCTTTTGAACGTGCATGGAAAAAAGTCATAACACCTATGCCTATTAACAGTAGAATGATGCTCACCCCAGTCCAGATCAACAGTCCACTGGTAGCTTCATTGCCGACCAGCTTTTCAGGTGGCCAGTTATGGGTGTAGGAGATATCTGCATTTGGTCTGTTGGTTACGCAAGCCCAGGACGCCCAAAACAAAAAGCTTCCCATTTGACGCATTCGAACAGTATCTTTTATCGTGTTTTTAGTGATAGCATAATCATTACGCAGCTCGTCAAAAGTAGGATCGTCCATAAAGAGCCCTTTATAATACTTTTGTAAGTACGCAAAAGCTTCAGCGATATCCTGATGAATTGTAATAATACCCGTTTTAGGATCATACCCATTTTTTCGGATTATTTCTTTCAACCGCTCGTGCAAACTGGCTTGGTTCTCTTTGGTCAACTGATCATAGGGCTGTTTATACTGCCTTTGTGCCCAATTGTTTAGGATGAATTCTGCTTCCCGGTGAATATAGTCTGCAGTCCAATCAGGAGCTGTATAGGCACCGTGTCCCCAGATGGATCCCACTTCCTGCCCACCCATGCTTTGCCAGACATTCTGGCCATCTTTGATATCCTGACCATTGATCAGTGAGTTGCCGTTCTCACTGACTACCTGCGATGGAAGCGGTGGTGCTTTTTGATAGATTTCCGAACCAAAGTATAATAGTGCTGCAAAAGAAATGCTCACCACCAAAATAAAGGCCACCCATAGTTTTCTTTCCCTATTCATAGGTATTGATTTTGCTTGTTAGAAACTGATTTAACTATCCTTCCAGCTTTGGTGTTTGGTTCATAGGGTCCGATTTGTGGCATTTCCACTTATCTTTTTTTTGGTGAGCGGATCCCCAAAAATGCACTCGAATAATATAATCTTTATAACTGTAAACCTCGATATTTTCCTCTAAATTTGTTTTTGCTAATCATTGCCAAATGAATATGTGGAGAGGTTTTCATTATTTCTTTCGACCAACCTCTTTGCTCGGGAATGCCCGAATATTAGCAGTAAAACGGACTTTTTCACTATCTTTTTCCTAGGGAAGATTATTTATCAAGATCAGTTATTGAGTGATTGGAAATTATTTATAGAAAGACTACGTATTCGCAAATCGACATACAATCTGCTTCAATACGTTAAAAAATACCCAGATTGCCTGTATTTATTCGGATAACGCTGATTCCTACTTTTGTAAATATATCCTTTTTTTACTGAAAAATAAATAGATATTTTTTGCTATCCCCAAAAAAGTTCGAGATTCAGCTAATACCGGTCTTGGGAAAAGAGTGACATTTACTTTTTGATGACCATCTCTTTATCTCGATTATTCTTACAAACAAGAGGTCTTGGGTAAAAAGTTGGTTGGGGCCTCAGCTTAAGCATCAAAATATTTGTGATGTAAATTCAAGCCTTATTTCTCGACTTTGCGAAAATACAGACAATTTATTGTCGGGAAGACGATGGCTTTTGCCAGTTTGTTCGCTATAGTAAACCTTCTTCTGCTGCCTAGAGTTTCAATCCTTGGGGAATAGAGCTATTAGCGCCTTTCCCTATTTTCTGGCTTTTCCCGTTCTCTTCTGCTAGTGCTTGCGCGGGCTTGAGAGACGTTTTTTTAAAAGTTTGCTTAATTCAAACTCTGGTTGCCTGAGTTTAATAAATAATGTGCTAGGTCCTGAATATAGACAGGTTTACGATGCTTAAACGGATATCAGAAACTTTATACTGGGGGTATTACGCACGGCATTGACATAGCCATAGGTGATTTCATATTTGCTAACGGTTGTTTCAGATATTATTTTTTTATCTAATCTTTCTTTATATTGCTTGATTAGAAGATCAAAGGCGTCACCGAGGCTTTTTCCGATCTGTGGTAATACCTGAAAATTCATCTTCAACATTTGCGCCGTTACGATCGCGCCTAATGTCACCAACCAACTCTGGTGGTGAAGGGATATTCACATTGTGTGCAAATGAAAATAATGTTTTTGGTATCCGGGCTATTGTCTTTGACTTTTGCGCTTTAGCATCCCACAATGTAAGTTGGACGCAACGATTGGTCGCGATTTCTGCTCTATCCTTGTTGAGGGTGATTCTAAGAGATAAAGGGGCTTACTCACTTTTGTTCCTGTTTTTTTTGTCCAAATTAAGATTGAAACGCTTTGACTTGTCATCATACCGTTTTCTGTTTAAAAAGTTAACCGAATTAATGTCATTTGGGCTCCTTTAGGTTCCTTTGATCTACGAGCTGTAATGCTCTCCTGTAAAAGGATACAGCGTCTCGCGGTTAACAAAAATAGCGATTCGTTTTGTTAATCGAATTGTTCGCTCGCAGGATGGTTCGAAGTGGTATAAATAAGGTTGACAAAATTAAAAAAACCGCCTAAAATCAACGTTTTAGACGGTTTTGATACGATTTGAATTCATTACCAGCGGTGAGGGCGGGATTCGAACCCGCGGTACAGTTTAACCCGTACGGCAGTTTAGCAAACTACTGATTTCAGCCACTCATCCACCTCACCGTTACATTTACTGAGCCTTGCTAAAGGAGCGCAAAAGTAAGGATTCTTTTATTCATTTTAAAATAAAATTCAAATATTTTTTTCTCCTGACGCTACATAGAAGCCAGTTGAACTTTGTGCTGGATCTCCAGAAATTTCTCCCGGTAACCGGAGTCCGTTTCCATCCGGTTTTCCACAGTCTGGCAGGAATGAATAACAGTAGTGTGATCCTTCCCGCTAAAGTGTGTACCAATGTTTTTCAAAGAATTATTAGTGAATTTTTTGGCGAGGTACATGGTAATTTGCCGGGCCTGAACAATTTCCTGTTTTCTGGATTTGGAGAACAAATCATTATAGGAAACATTATAAAAGCTGGCTACCATTTTCTGAATATCGTCAATACTGATTTCTTTATAAGACGTTTTAATGAAATTTTTCAGCACTTTTTTTGCTAACTCCAG
>DATJDF010000084.1:0-5550 GCA_035497555.1 Arachidicoccus sp.
GTACTTCAAACTTCTTCACCTCTGTCTCCGGTCCACTCGCAGATGCATACATGTAAACGATGAAAAGGACAACGAGTGCCAGCGTCGCCAGCAGAGCAATCCTGATCCGTTTTGCATAAGTTTTCCGCAGTTCATAAGCTCCGTACTCCTTATTCCTGCCGTCAAACAGGATGTCCAGATCACTAGAACTTAGTATTTTATTAGCGTCCATTTTAAAAAATTGTGTTTAATAGATTTGAGCCGGTTTCATTTTCTTATTCTCGCTGTCCTTTCTTGCTTCTAACCCGGTTTTACTTATTTGCCCCCAGTGGTGGCTAATGTGTCAAACTTGGCGATGTAAGCTTCGTAGGCCGGATCCACTTTGTTTACTAGTGCGTACCGCTCTACTACATCAATTGAAAATTCATCAAGAATATCAATGATATTTTTATAAGTACTCTGATTACCAGGCATAACAATAACGAACAGATCATCAGGCGGCGTTGCTGCCTTTTTCTCCAGAATTACCTTCCTGATTTCTTTAAAAGTAGATGTCTTAACATTAGACAGATCCGGGAGCAGGTCTCCATTGTAATAGTAAAGGTTATTGTCCTTACCTAACCAAATGGTTAATGCACCTGATTGTTTAATATTCTGTTCTTTTGTGTCCTTATTGTCATCTGGCATCTTGAGATTCATGGATGTAGGCTGACTCATTGTTGTTGTAAACATGAAAAATGTAATCAACAAGAATCCTAAATCCACCATGGGCGTCAAGTCTACCCGCGTAGACATCTTTTTCCCTTTTTTGACCCCCGGACCTTTTTTCCCCGTGTCTTTCGACGAGGTATCCATTTCTGCCATAGGATGTTGTTTTTAGTGTTTAAAAATTAAATTTAACCCTTTTAATTTAACCGTTTACAGGAGTTGTTGTGGCTCCCTGACTCCTTGCCTTTTTCCATAACTCAGTTCCGGTTGGTACGCCTTCAGGCGTTGTCACCATCTGGAATTCTAAAATGCTATTCTCTGTAAGTGCAGCAATAACATTCTTGAATTGTGGAAATTTAGCCATGTTATCCCCTTTCAGGATGATGGCCATTTTTTTGCCAACTCCTTCAGGGTCTTCGCTCAGCATATTTTGTTGTACGGCTACAATAGCCTTCATCCATACCTGTAATTGATTGTTTACGGAGTCAATAGGTATTCCGGGTAATGTGCTGTTTAGGGCTGCTGCCGGCATCTGACTATAAGCTTTCAGTCCCTGAAAACTTGTACCGATGATCGGTTGTACGGCTAATTTGTGTATTTCATTCGGTGTTAAACCCAGATTCTGCTCTGTATTAATCAGATCAATTACCTGCTCTTTTAACGGTAACATGTCACTGTTTAAAAATGCATGTCCTTGCTTATCTAACGAAATCAGAATAAAATTCTTTTCGGGAGCAATTTTAGAAGCTACCGAACTTGGTGTGTTAATCGGAATCTTTTCATCGGGCTTAAATTTTGTTGTCAATATGAAGAAAGTCAACAAAAGAAACGCCACGTCACACATTGCCGTCATATCGACGTTCGTACTGTTCCGCTTTACTTTGGCTCTTCCCATTTTAAATTTTTTAATTGCTTCTTAATGAAGATGCAGATTGCACCTTATTTCCATAAAACTTTTCAGCATTTCTTCTAAAAAGTTTTCAGCATGCGGCCGCGGCTATTCAATAATAGCCGCTGACTGCATTATCTTCAATCCATTATCTACTATTTGTAGATGGAAGCAAAACTCTGGGTCAAAGTGAAACCTGATTCGTCAATACCGTAAGTGATACCGTCGATTCTGGTTGTAAAGATGTTATACATGATGATAGATACTGCAGATGTACCGATACCTAACGCGGTATTATACAGGGCTTCAGCGATACCTTTGGATAACTGTGTAGAGGCACTACCACCTTCACTTGATGCAAGTGCGGCAAATGCCGTAATCATACCGACAACCGTTCCTAACAAACCCACCAACGTGGCGATGGAAGCGATAGTTGATAAGAAAACCAGGTTCTTTTCCAGCATAGGTAATTCCAGTGCTGTAGCTTCTTCAATTTCTTTCTGGATATTTAATACTTTTTGATCAGTATCTAATTCTCCATTGGTAATCATTTCTTTATACTTCCCTAATCCTGCTTTCATTACGTTACCAACAGAACCCTTCTGCTTGTCGCAAAGGGCGATTGCTTTGTCTACTTCTTTGTTAGCCAGGTTGTATTGTACATTACGGATGAATTCTCCGATATTACCTTTTCCTGTTGCTTTTGAGATGGTTAACATTCTTTCAATAGCGAAAGTGACAACGATCAGGAATAAACCAATCAATACAGGTACGATGATACCACCATCATACATACGTGAAAGTCCTGTCTTGGCATCTTCGTGTTTTGGCCAAAAGCCACCACTCATATCAGGTTTACTGAAATTAGCCGGGTTACCTAATATAAATCTCCAAATAATGTAACCGATTACAATCCCCAGAACAGGGGCCACCCATGAAATTGCATTAGAGCTTTTTTTAGGTTTTGCGTTTGAAACGTGTTTTGCTGCTGCTTGAGCAGTTGGTTTAATTTCAGCCATGATGAAATTGTTTTTTTAATGAATAACTGTGTTTAATGATTTTTAAAACCCCAATACTAAGAAGAAATTTTTAATTAAAGAACATTAGTTTGTTACATTTTTAAAAAGTCCCCCAATTCTGCCAATTGTCTTCATAGAAAGGCAGAGCAAATTATATATTTTATTTTATCGACCAAATTCTTTTTTGGTTTTTTTTAAAAAAATTTTGATTTTGATTTTTCTGTTTAACTTTTTTTTGATGTCCTTTAAAGTGCTTAAATGCCGTCCCTATACCATTTTGACCGCTTTTGGAAAATAGTATTTCTTAAACAAACAACCATTATCTTTACTTTTCACTTATTACCAAATATTGACCAAAATGTTGAAAAAACTACTATTATGCGGATGCCTCTTGGGGTTTTCCGCCCTTTCTTATGCCCAAAAACGTGACACACTGCCTGGAATTCCCAGAGATACGACTCGAATTCCTAAAGATACGACTTCCCATGTGAATAAAGATTCTAGCCAAAATGCTGTTAAAAAGGAGGCCCAGAAGCCAAAGAAGCCTAATCCAATCAAGCCCTATAAAGAAATAATTCCTGATTCAGCTATTTCTCATACAGGTTTATTTACCATTCATGATGTGGATAATGAATGGTTCTTCGAGATCCCGGATTCCCTGTTTAACCGGGATATCCTTGTGGTAACCCGTTTTGACAAAGTACCCGGTGGGGCCGGTGTCTATGCCGGTGAAATCGTCAACCAGCAAATGGTCCGGTTCGTGAAAGGCCCGGATAAAAATGTGTTCCTCCAGCTGAAATTAACGATCAGCATGGCGGATTCAACAAGCGCGATATACCAGGCTGTAATTAATTCCAATGCTGATCCCTACCTGGCTTCCTTCCCAATAAAAGCTTATGGAAAAAATTCCACCGTAATTGATGTCAATGGCTTTTTTACAGGGGATAATCCTGCGCTTTCTTTTCCTTCCAGTACCCGTAAACGGCTAAGTATTGGCGGATTAATTCCGGACAGATCTTTTATTAAACATATCCATACCTACCCCATCAATACTGAAGTCCGTACAGTGAAGACTTATTCCAGTATACCACCCCCTCCGGGGCCAACGCCGGACGGACGGCCAGCAAAACATTTTGATGCTGCCGGTGATGTTGGAGTGGTAACAATCGGATTTAACCACTCGTTTCTGCTCTTACCCAAACAACCCATGCAACAACGCTTGTTTGATCCGAGGGTAGGATATTTTGCAGATGGTTATACCAAATTTGGGGATGACCAGCAGCGCGTAAAGGACGACCACTTTATCGTTCGATGGAACCTCAAGCCCAGACCCGAAGATTTTGACGACTGGAAAAATGGCAAACTGGTCGTCCCTCAGAAGCAGATTGTTTACTATATCGATCCAGCTACACCCAAAAAATGGCGCCCTTACCTTATCGCCGGTGTCAATGACTGGGCAAAAGCTTTTGAAAAAGCAGGATTTAAAGATGCTATTGTGGCTAAAGAATGGCCTGTAAATGATACCACCATGAGCATGGAGGATGCACGGTATTCGGTCATCCGCTATTTTGCTTCCGACATCGAAAATGCCTACGGTCCTAATGTTCATGATCCTCGGAGTGGCGAAATTATTGAAAGTCATATTGGTTGGTACCACAACGTGATGAAACTCCTGCATGACTGGTATATGGTTCAGGCAGGCCCGATCGATAAAAGAGCCCGTAAAATGGTCTTTGACGATGAACTGATGGGAGATCTGATTCGCTTTGTTTCTTCTCACGAAATCGGGCACACCCTGGGTCTGCGCCATAATTTTGGCAGTAGCAGTACGGTCCCTGTTGAACTGCTTCGCAATAAAAAATGGGTGGAAGAACATGGCCATACGCCTTCAATTATGGACTATGCCCGGTTCAATTATGTCGCTCAACCAGGCGACAATATCACCTCCAAGGGCATATATCCCAGAATTGGCGTCTATGATTATTGGGCGATCCAGTGGGGTTATGCTTATACCGGTGCTAAAACACCTAAGGAAGATCATAAAATAACCAATAAATGGATTATTGAAAATCTTTCCAAAAATCCAATGCTTTGGTTTGGAACAGAAACGGATCCTTATGATCCGCGTACCCAAAGTGAATGTCTGGGGGATGACAATATGCTCGCCAGTGATTATGGTATCAAAAACCTGAAGATCGTATTGAAGAACCTCCCTGAATGGACCAAAGAAGAGGCAGACACTTACGAAAATCTGGAAGAGATGTATACACAGACCATTGGCCAGTATGGACGCTACATGGTCCAGGTGCTAAAAAATGTTGGCGGTATTTACGCAACGCCCAAAACGATTGAACAACCGGGGAATGTTTACGAACCAACCCCAAAGGATATCCAGCTCAGAGCAGTGAAATTCCTGAATGATCATCTGTTTACAACACCGGAGTGGCTTTTGGATTCCAGTATTTTAAATAAGATCAGCAGTCCTGCCAGTACGGAGATATTATACCGTATGCAACAGTCAGTTCTTGAAAGCCTGATTTCACCTTCCCGTTTACAAAGAATTGCTTTTTGTAGCCAGCGCTATGGTCAGGCCAATACTTTTCAGGTCGAAACCCTGATCAACACAGTGGAGGACAATATCTTCAGTGAATTAACAGATGGCCAGAAGATAAGCCTCTCCAGACGTTCCCTGCAAAAGACCTATATCAATCAATTGATTAAAGATATGAGCCCGGATAAATCAGCAAATTCTGTACAGTTGCAGGCGATTTTAGGGGATGGATATTCTGAATCGGATGTTCCTTCGATCGCACGAGGGCACCTGATTGAATTAAAGGGGAAAATTGCACAAGCTGTTGATCATGTCTCAGATACTTTAAGCAAATATCATCTGCAGGACCTGCTATACCGGATTGAGAAAGCAGTAGACGCAAAAAGCTAAGTACTATTTATATT
>DATJDF010000085.1:0-26792 GCA_035497555.1 Arachidicoccus sp.
GTATTGTGTCCATAAAATCCTAACATAGATCGCGCCAGATTAAGTTGACTGGCTACAAACCGGCAATCAGGGTTCATAACAGCTCCTCACCTGCCTCAATAGCGGAGATTTTCACGCTTATGCCGGGAATTACTCATCCAACAAGTCCGGTCGGCGAAGCTTTGTCCTTTCAAGTGCCTGGTTAAACCGCCATTCGTCGATTAATTTCGGGTTACCCGAAAGTAATACTTCGGGTACTTTCCAGCCTTTAAATTCAGCTGGACGGGTATACACAGGGGGTGCCAGTAGATTATCCTGGAAGGAATCGGTCAGCGCAGAAGTTTCATCTCCAAGGACCCCTGGCAAAAGCCGGCCAATGGCGTCCACTACAACTGCTGCTGCGAGTTCTCCACCACTCAATACATAATCTCCAATGGAGATTTCCATCGTCACATAATGGTCCCGGATTCGCTGATCAATACCTTTATAATGGCCGCAAATGATAAGTAAATTATTTTTAAGAGACAGGTTATTAGCAACGTGCTGGTCAAAACGGGGTCCATCCGGTGTCATGTAAATGATCTCGTCATATACCCGCTCTTTTTGCAGCGTTTCAATGGCATTTACCAAAGGTTCACACATCATGACCATGCCAGCCCCGCCACCAAACTGATAATCATCTACCTGTCCATACCTATTCAGTGCCCAATTTCGTAAATTATGCAGTTCTACAGTCAGCAGCCCTTTTTCCTGGGCGCGCTTCATGATACTGTGCGATAATGGGCTCTGAAGTAATTCCGGTACAACAGTAAGAACATCAATATGCATTGCTTAATATTTTATCGTGCTACGGTAAACAAACAGCCAGCCTTATTTGCCTGCTTTTTCTTTTTGCTGCACATGTGCTTCTATAAAAGTAATCTGATCCGGGCTCAAATCCTTTAGTTTCAAAAAATAAGCAGCCCGGTTGTAGCCAAATAACAGCAGATAATTTTTCGTTTTATCTGTTTTCCCAAAATCGGTCCAGCTAAAACTGGAACTAATACCACTCGCATCCAGAGAGACACCGCTATCCGTAAATTTATAATTAATAGCGCGTTGCAAACCTGCGCTGGATCGATATATTTTTCGTGCGCGGAACCAGACAATCAGCGGAAATAATACCAGGCCATAAATGCTAAAAGCAAATAAAAACATTTGCGTATTTGCAGAAATCAGGCTTTTGGTAAAAAAGCGGATAATAGAAAGCAGTAGCAACAGCACCCCCATAATTGTAATGATCTGATAAAGTCGTTGCCGGTAACTCAATTTCAGGAACAACTTACAATATTCTGCCTGAGAGAGCTGCGTAGAAACTGAAAATTCACGTATAGCCATTATTGCGTCTTTTTTTGCTTTAGGTATTTTTGAGCGAGTTGAATTGTATGTGTATCTGCGTGCAGACTATGCCAGTTCCCATGACCTACTATCATGTACCTGGGTTTTCCAAAACGCATCTGTACGCGCCGTATAGTCTTTGGCCAGGCGGATATATTAGCATCAGAGAGATTCCCCAAATCATGATCATCGATGCTCTTATAAAGACAGCCCCCATAAAGGATCTTCTCCCTTGGGAACCAAACCACAATATTGTCCGGTGCGTGTCCGGGACCTGGGTAGTAAGTTTCCAATCTAAATCCACCCACCTGGAAAGTGGTATCTCCCGGCATTAAATGCGCCGCACGGTTCATGTGATGGATAATACTTAATGAGTCTGTCTGTTTTGTACTATAGGTTTCAATTCCCTTTTGCCGGTAGTAGGCCAGTGCACCAGTGCGATCACCATGGAAATGCGTCGCCAGACAAAGAATCACTTTTTGATGATGGTTTAACCATATACTATCTAAAAGTGGTTGGTAATCCTTCGGATCCCAAGGGCCGTCAACAATAATGGCACCTTTATTTGTGAGTGCAAAAAGGCCGTTGGCAGGATAAAAACGACCATTAAATTCTCCATAGCTGGTAAACAGGTAGACACTGTCTGTCACCCGCTGGATCTTAAATTCTCCCTTTTTAGCCAATTGCGCATTTACCGTGCTGGTCATCAGCCAACCCAGACAAATCATCCACAAGCTACACTTTACCACTTGTTTTATTACATATTTACTTTTCATTCCGTCGGTGTTTTTAGGTGGTAAAATAAGTTAGCGTCGGCTGTCCAAAAATCGATATTCAGTCTTTTTCAGGATTAATCTGCTATTAAATGTCAATTTAAATCTAAACCTGCAAAAGGGGCAAGCGCAACTACAGTTCGCCATCATCATCGTCCATTAGCCGGTCGATACCACGGCGATCCCGCTTAGTGGGCCGGCCCACCTTACTCAACCGTTTACCTGTATGAAAGCTCGCAGGCTCAAAAGTCACCTGATCCACAGCCTCTGGGGGTGTAATATCCTCGTAATGTTTGATGGCCTCGCCATAAGCCACGCGCTTAGGCAGAAGCCCTGTAACCTGAATCACCCATTTACGCGCCTCCGTTTTCACATCATAGATATCTCCAACTGCCACAGGGCGGGCGGCCTTTACGTGGTTCCCATTTAGCTTTACCTTACCCTTATCGCAGGCATCTGCGGCCTGGCTTCGGGTCTTGAAAAGTCGAATCGCCCATAAATACTTATCAATTCTTATTTTTTCGTCCATGCGTATACCTCCCGGAAAAAAGAAGTCGGGTAAAGAGATCTTTACAGATTATAAAGACATCCCTTACCCGCCTGCTATTCTATTTTTTTAATTCAGCATAAAACTTGTGGAAAAAAGGAATGGTTTCTATGCCTTTATAATAATTTTCTAAATTGTATTTTTCATTGGGACTATGCAAATTATCACTATCCAATCCAAAACCCATAAAAATAGTTTTACAATCCAGAATACTTTCAAATAAAGTCGTAATCGGTATACTGCCACCACCACGAACGGGGATAGGCAATTTACCAAAAGTCGCCTCAATGGCCTTTTCTGCGGCCTTGTATTCAATACTGTCGATGGGTGTAACATACGGATTGCCCCCGTGATGAATTATGGTTTTTAAGGTTACAAATTCAGGGGTTATCTTATTGAGATGCGCAATCAGCAAATCCGTCATCTTATGGTGATCCTGACCTGGAACGAGCCGGCAACTGATTTTGGCATGCGCTTTACCAGGCAAGACTGTTTTTGAACCTTCCCCCATATAACCGCCCCAAATACCATTCAGCTCCAGTGTAGGGCGAACACCCGTACGCTCAAGCGTTGTATATCCTTTTTCACCCCATAACGCTTTAATACCCAAATCTTCCTTGTAAGCTGTTTCATCAAAAGGTGCCTTATTGAGCTTAGTTCTTTCTTCATGCGTCAGCTCCTGAACGTCGTCGTAGAATCCTGGGATGGAAATATGGTTGTTTTCATCATGTAGCGACGCAATCATCTTTGCAAGCACAGTAATAGGGTTCGCTACTGCGCCACCATATACCCCACTATGTAAATCACGATCAGGCCCGGTTAATTCCACTTCAATATAACTCAAGCCCCGAACACCCGTATCTAAACTCGGCGTGTCCAGGCTGATCATCGCCGTATCAGAAATCAGGACGACATCTGCCTTCAGCAGATCTTTATTACCTTCCATAAAAATCCCCAGATTTTCTGATCCTACTTCCTCTTCTCCTTCTATCAGAAATTTAATATTAAGTGGCACGGAGTTCGTTTTGACCATTGTTTCCAGCGCCTTCACATGCATATAAAATTGCCCTTTATCATCTGCAGATCCACGTGCATAGATCTTTCCGTCTTTTATAACGGGCTCAAATGGACCGCTATGCCAAAGCTCCAGTGGCTCTACCGGTTGCACATCATAATGTCCATACACCAAAACGGTAGGTTTAGCAGGATCTATAATCAACTCACCAAATACGACCGGATGACCTTTTGTGGGGTAGATCGTTACATTAACTGCACCCGCTTCTTCCAGGCGTTTTTTGACCAGGACAGCACAGGTGTTCATGTCTTCCTTATTCTCGGGCTTCGCACTAATGCTCGGAATGCGTAATAATTCAAGTAACTCGTCTAAAAAACGTTGTTTGTTTGTTTCCTGAAATTTTTTCCAATCTTGCATAGAATCGTTTTAATAGCTTTAATAAATAAACTACCTGGCCGTTTGTGCTTACATTGTACCTTCATTGCTGCCTGTCGTCCGCACACGGAAGTGCCAATATTCAGTCAGGCATTGCCTGACCAACTATTGGCACTTCCGGAAAACGCAACCAGGCATTCCTCCCTGACAAATCCGGGTCCATTTAGTCGGAGTCAAAGGTATCAAATCCTATACTTATAACCAATCAACTTTCAAATTCTGCCGAACCATGATTTGGCGTGCCATTTGGCTATAACGGAGCACGGATTCAATGCCGGAATTGGCGCTTCATTAACAAAATAATTTATTGGAATCCTTCAGAAAAACAACTGCTTACTCAGCGGTAAAGACTTTTGCAAGAGCTTCCTGCAGGGCTTCGCCCCTAAGATTTTGCGCAATAATATTGCCCTTGGGGTCTACCAGGAAATTCGCTGGGACCGCATTGATACCATAAAGCGTCGCTACCTCGTTTTTCCAGCCTTTCAGATCAGACACCTGTTGCCAGAGC
Organism: Arachidicoccus sp.; assembly: GCA_035497555.1. Classification (GTDB taxonomy): domain Bacteria; phylum Bacteroidota; class Bacteroidia; order Chitinophagales; family Chitinophagaceae; genus Arachidicoccus. The sequence continues at coordinate 4,635 of DATJDF010000085.1, forward strand.
AGACCGTCTTTTTTAATCGCGTCCAACCAGTTTTGTTTGTCATGATCCAGACTTACAGATAAGACATCAAACCCGTTTTTATGGAATTTGCTATATGCATTCAGGACATTCGGACTTTCTGCCCGGCAAGGTCCACACCAGCTGGCCCAGAATTCCACCAGCACATACTTTCCTTTATAATCTGCCAGATGGATTTCTTTACCCGTCGTATCCGCCTGCCCAAAACCCGGCGCTGCATGACCGACCTGGACACGACTTAATGTGGCAATTCGGGTGGACAATTCTTTCCCCTGATCAGACGATTGTACTTGCTTACTGAATGCGTTAAAATAGCCGATGCTTTCATCCAGATTGCTGTCCTTGATATAATGCAAGAGTTCCCAGGCAGCAGCGATGCTGTTTGGATGCTGCTGAATATACGACAACTGCAGCTTTTGTGAAAAATCGGATTGCTCCAGCCTGGCCTTTTCAAATGCGGCCTTGTACTGATCCGCAGCTGCCGAATCGCCTTTGTTGTAAGCGGCCATCCATTTTTCATATACCTGCTGAACCGGTATTCTACTAATTTGTTGCCGACTGTTGTAATCGCTATATTCATTCACGACCGGGCTACCGGAAACCGTGTAATTATACGCGGAATCCATATTTCCTTTCACAAGAATCTTGCCGCTGTCTAAGTACATATCCACCTTAACCGAATAGTCATGGTTAAACAGCATCGCAAAGCAAGGCTCCTTAATAGAATCCTTAAATTCAAATGTGCCGTTATTGGCGGTCACTGTATCTGCCTTCATCGTACCGAAAGTCCCAAAGCCCAAATAGAGTTCGCCGTCGGGCAAACCTGCAATTTCACCCTGAACGGTAAAAGGCAGTTTCTGAGAGAAAACAGAAAGACTGCTCATCAGTAGCGTCAGTAATGCGCCCATGCGCAGGATTTTTAAAACACCGGCGGACTTTTTCAGGCCACCTCTTAGTTTAAACGCGGGTAAATGTGTCATTGTTTATTTTTTTTAAATGTTTGAATTTATAGGTTAATTAAAATAACTGCCCATTTTTGTATTTATTCCGTCCTGAAGACGATATCAATGATATTGCCTTCAATACCACCAATATGCTTTAGCAGACTACCGTTCCGGCCGGTCCTGATATCCAGAAAATAAAGATCGCCTTCAGTGCCAACCACCAGGGTGTCCTGATCACGGAGTTTTAGCATAGTAACAGGTTTACCTTTCAGGTCAACCGGCAGAAGGGTAAATTCCTGGTTGAGGGGATTATAGCGATACACTTTCTGCCCATCGCTTAAAAATATTATCTCATTTGCAGTGGCCTGCCATAATGTTTTACCTGTGATCAACGCTTGCCTCGCAAAGGGGCGCTTCTGTAATTCGGTAATTTCAAAGGGGCCGTTAAAGTTCGCTTTCATCCGGCATTCGTAGATACTATCACTCGCTGCCTTAAAATAGCCGTAACATAAGCCGCCGTTTATCTGCTGCAAATGCACCAGATCCATACCCATATTTTTCGGATCAAAGGCATCACCCTTAACAACATAATTATCCCCAAAATAGGTCGCATCTCCATATAGATTAAAGCGTACAAATTTCCGCAGGTTTTTATCAAAGCCGATATAATTGCCGCCTGCATTTGAGAAATCAAAGACCATTTCAGGCGAAAGCTCGTAATCTCCCGCGGCACTTTGTCCAAACATGCCATAGGTAGGCGCCTCGTTCCAGGTAGAAGTCGTGCCGTTGTACAAAGCACCGTTGATAACCCCTGAAATAACCCCCATCGAGTTATAAAAAATCTTTTGGGGATGTAAGAGGGTATCAGGGGCATCAAAAAAATTATCACTGAGCGTCTTTGTCATTTTAAAACTGTTAGCATCGATCTGAATCCCTGTATTCAGCCCGGATTTACCAAATACCCAATAATTTTGAATAGGGGATCGGTAAGCAATCGGGACAGCTAACAGCTGTGTGGGTTGACTGGGCAGTTCCCGCCCTGGGTTCACCGCCTGAAATATATAGGGCTGAACAGCATCATCCGGTTTAATAAAAGAAAGCACCGATTTATCGCCTATGGCACTGAGCACCGTTATTCCTTTGGAAAATGCCGTCTTGCCGATCAATGTAAAGTCCTTGAAGTATTTCATACCACTGATTGTATTTTCAATACTATAGCGACCGGTGAAGGTCTTTGGCCCCAAGCCAAAAGCCATCCTAAGTGCTTTGCCCTGAAAGTGCAAATCCGTATCACCCGGACTGATCGGTGGCACATAAATCGTCCATGAGAATTTCAATTCCGACTCGGCCACGTCGAGTTTGACTTCAGGTTCTATGATCAGGCTATCACCTACGAAAATTTCATAGATGCTGTCCATATGGGTTATCACCGGTCGCTCAGGAACAGAATAGACATAGTTGCCATGGTCCTTATAGCAGGCCGCAAAAATCATTATCAGGGCCATCAGCGCTCCCGCTAACCGGAAGCTTTTCGTTTTATGGCTCCCTTTCATCTTTATCATTTCAATTTGTTTCATAATCGGGGTTATTTTACTTCCAGACCGTTTTCATCCATGAAAAAATATCTACCGGCCTGGCTGTCCAGCACATAAGGGACCTTTTTGTCTGGATTGGACACATTATAAAAATCATAGCTGCCGTCCGCATTCTTTGTCAGCGTATAGCCCGATTCAGGATGTTTGGCAATCCACTTAAAGGGATCGTTTAAAAAGCTGTTCAGCAGGCTCACAAAATACAGGTTCTTAGGTGCATCCAGTCCCTCAGTCGTCATACTGGTCTGACCGGTCACGAAGAGAAAAAACTGGTGTTTGACCCGGGAGTAATAATCGCCCAGCCACATTCCCCACCAATCCGGCCTCTCCAATTTACTGGAAAAAACCAGCCGGCCTTCGGACAATGGCGGCAACCCAACACCCAATTGACTGGTCGCTTCTAAATAAAATTTTATCCTGACAGACGCGTCTTCCAGCAGGGGATCCGTATTATACAGGATCAACGGCACATAGCAGATACCTTCATTAGCGGTTATTTCATAAGAAGGCTCCAACGCTTTATAATGCTTGCCCACCACAGCTGTTGTAGAATCAGCATCTATTTTTACAACAAAGCTTCGTGATTGTTCTGAGCGAATACCCAGAAGCTTAACCGGCAGATACACCGTATCCGAAGCCTTTGCCGGGGTATAAGCAAAAGTAAAGAGCAGGCTATCGCGCTGAGCATCACTAAAATCAAAGTACACCTGCGCCGGACTATCAAAGCCTGTCAGTTCGCTTTTCTGGCAGCCAAAGACGGTTGCCGCCATTATCAATAATAATACAACACTACGATGTTTCATAATTTCTCTGCTTTTTAGTCATTAACGATTCCCGAATTCAATTTCATTATTAGGTATAGGCAAGACAAAGATCTGATCGGTGGCTGGCAGCTGCACGCCCGATTGACCGAGAATGCCTTTCCCTAACCGCTTATACATGTAAAATATCTGGCCAGTTCCAAAAAATTCCTTGCGTGCCTCTTTCAGCAGCTCATTGATGAACACCTCTTTTGTAGCAGCCTTCATTTTCGTGCCGATGCCTCTTTGGCTCCTGACTTCGTCCATAAGGCTTAATGCGGCAGCCTGGTTCTGGTCGTAGGTACATTCGGCAGCGATATAATACATTTCACTCAGCCGGATGGCAGGCAGGGTCTGCGGATACAGATCAGATGCCGGATCATCCGGATCTCCGTCCGGATTGCGTGCATATTCTCTGAATTCCATATTTCTGTTCACCCCCACCTGGAACCACTCTTTGTACCGCAGATCATCCCCGCCGATGCCGTTTGTTTCATAAATGTGCTGCGCGTCATCCTGACTGATGTACAGTCCACCCAGCCCCGACTCAAACCTGCTTTTCAGCCTGGCGATCATCCAGGGTTCGTACCATCCGAAAATCATTTCCTTATAAAGAATCAAGTCCTGCTTTTTAGCATCACTGTTGATAAAATCTGCCTGAGTTGTCCAGGGAAACTTATCGGCTTTTATCACTTCCTGTGCACTTTTTAAGGCATCCGCTTTTTTACCTTCATAGAGATACACCCGGGCCGCAGTAGCTGTAACCGCATAATAATTCATCCGGTTGCGGCGTTTTTGCATAAACAGTGCCGGGTCGGAATCTTCTGTCGTGGAATCACTACCCGGATAGTCAATGATATAGCCCTTGGTCACAATCGGATCCACAGGACCCAGAAGAGCTTTTGCTTCAGACAGATCTTTTTCAATAGCAGCCAGCACTTCAGATGCAGAAAAGGTCCTGGTCACTTTGTTACTGTAAGTGGTTACATAAGGTATCCCGATGGTCCTGTTCTGGCCATTGGGCGCCGCACCAAACATCCGGAAAAGATCAAAGTGAATAAATGCGCGAAGCCCCAGGGCCTCACCCTTGATCAGCTCGTAATGATGATCCGTAAATATAGCTTTCTTGGCATCTATGTTTTCAAGAATCAGATTTACATTGACGATGGCATTATATAATCCACCCCATAACTGATCTCGCCTGCTTATAAAATCAGCGTCCTTATAATTAAATTTTTGCGTTGGCAGGTAATGCCACTGATCAATTGTCGTGGAGAGCGTAAAATTCTGGGCCATCACATCCAGCATACCGCAGGTTAATTCATCTCCATATAAATCCTGAGAGCCACAACGGATATATACGCCATTTAGTGCTTCTTCAAAACCTGCCTCCGTTTTAAACAGGTCATCTGCTGCTACTGCTGATTTGGGCTGAATATCCAACCATTTATTACAGCTGCTTACAAGGATCAGCCCCGTCAGACACATTAAAAAACAAAAAAGTCGTTTCATGGTATATTTATTTAATCACCGGTTAATCGGGTCAGCCTTAAAACCGGGTTGTAATTGAAAAGTTGAAACTCCTGGCAAAAGGGTAATCAATCCCCCGCTCCTGCTGAATAGAAGACCACCTGACCAGGTTGTTTAAGGTCAGCGCACACCTCAGTGACTTCATATGCCACCGCCCGGCTATTGCTTCAGGAATATCGTAGGATAGATAAAGGGATTGCAATTCGAGCACATTGTCTTTCTGGACAAAGCGTGAAGAGGTCTGTGTCTGCCCTAAATCCGCAATGTTTTTGAAAAATGTCCTGTCGCCGGGTTGTTTCCATTTATCGTCAAAAACACGTCGGTCTACATTATAGCGCGGATCCGCATTCTCGACCCGATCAACTAAAGTCTGATTATAATGATCCCCGCCCCAGCGGGTATAAAAATTGAAATTCAGGTTGAATGCCTTGTAGCGCACACTGGAACCAAAATACCCTTCTACTTTTGGCTGATCCACACCTACTGGCACAATGTCTTTTGCGTCCCAGTCAAAACTCAGGGTGCCGTCTCTTTTGACATACAGTTCCCGGCCACTTTCCGGATCAATGCCCAGGGAAGGCACTGCATATATTGCATTAATCGACTGTCCTTCTACATAATGAAGTAAAGGAACCCCTTTATTGTCGGCCACCGTCTGACCATCATCTACCTGCTCATTATAAGCTTTCAAAGCATCAGATATCTTAACGATCGTATTTTCGTTGTGCACCAAGTTTGTGGTCAGGTTCAGGGTGAAGTCCCTGGAGTGGATGACATTATACTGGAAACTGATTTCCCAGCCCTTGTTCTCCATATCTCCGATATTGTCTTTATACGAGCCAAAACCGGTAGAGGGCGGAAGGGTCACATCTGCAATCAGCCCCTTGGTGAGTTTTTTATAATATCTTGGCATAATTAGGAGCCGGTCATCCATAAATCCAAGTTCAAGTCCCAAATCATAATTACGGGTCTTCTGCCATTGCAGAAAGTCATTGCCAAAATTAGCGACGATTGCGCCTGGCCCGGTGGCATACCAATTATTGAGGTAATAATTATAAGTAGTCTGCGCCATATAAGGAGAAAATGACACAGAGCCTGTAAGGCCCATGTTTCCTCTTAATTTAACCCTGCTGAAAGGAGAACCTTTCATAAAAGCTTCCTTATGCAGATTCCAGCCAAGGCCTAGTGCGTTAAATGGTGCCACTCTTTTTTTTGCGCCAAAAGACGAAGATCCATCCTCTCTAAATGTAAAGTCCATCAAGTAGCGGTCCGCATAGGAATAGTTGACGGACGCAAAAACACCCATTAACCGGTGCTGTTGTATATCACTATAAGGCGAAGCATCCTCTGCATAGCCATTGGCAAATCCGATATCCGAGAATTTGTCATTCGTAAATCCAATCGCGGTAAAACGCTTTTCATCTGATTTTGTGGTCTGGATATTGGAACCAACCACCATGTTAATAAAATGCTTATCGATCCTGCGGTTGTAGATCAAGGTCAGGCTCCCGTCGACCCTGTTACTTATCTGATTTGAATAATCATACTGGCCACGTTTCTCATTTTCATCAGGCGCATAAAAATAATAAGCGTTGGCAAAGGGCGAAGTAAACTTGTCTCCCGTAGAACGGGTCTGGTTGATACTGATCAGCCCCTTTAACCTGAGGCCCCTTGTGATGGTCCAGTCACCAGAGAACGCATCTATCAGTTCTAAGTACTCAGACTTGCTAAATCCGCCAAGGGTCGCATCATACATAGGATTGAATACAGGCGAGAGAAGAATAGCCCCATTGGAATACCGGCTGGACCATTCATCAACTGTTTGCAGTATTTGTCCGGAAGCGTTTCTTATTGGGTAATAAGGATTCATATGCACATAATCGGAAAAATTGCCATAGGGAGAATCTTCGCTGTTTGTTTTGGTAACAGACAATGTGTTTTGAAAAATCAGCTTAGCCCCCACATTATAAGAAAGGTTTAAATCTGTACTGAGTCTATCGCGTTTTGAACCCTCCATGACCCCTGGAGAACTCTGATACCGAAGTCCCCATCCATACCGCAATGCCCGCGTACCGCCTTCCAGGTACAAGGAGTGTCGCTGTCCGACAGTAGAGCGCAAGGGCTGACTCATCCAATCGGTATTCACGCCGCTTAAAATCAGCTCTTTTTTATGGTAATATAGATCATCCAACTCATTGGCGGTAAGTGTTGTATTGTTACTCGGCGCATAAAGGCCCGCCATTTTCTCATATTCCAGTTTCTCCGCGCTGTTCAGCACGTGATACTGCGTAAGGTCAGGCGTAGTCACATTTAAGTCAAAATCATAAGTCACACTCAACTTGCCCTCTTTGGGTGGATTGGTGATAACGACGACAACGCCGTTGGCTGCCCTGGATCCGTAAATTGCCGTCGCCGCAGCATCTTTTAGCAGAGAGACTGATTTTACCCGTGAGATATCAAGATCAAATATCTTCTGCACATTCACTTCATAACCGTCCAGTATAAAAGTGGGCATATTCACCGTACCGGAAAGGTTATTGCGGCTGATAATATCCGCATTACTACCACTTGGAAGCGCCGTTGAACCCCGTACATTAATATTGGGCAGGCTATTGGGGTTAGAACCCATCAGATTATTTTCCGCAATTTTAAAAGAAGGATCAAACACCTGTAAGCTCTGCAGTATACTTTGCGGGTTTACCTTTTTCAGCTCGTCGCCCGTCACCGTGACTGCTGTACCGGTAAAATTATCCCGGTTGATTTCCTGATAACCCGTAGATACCATAACGGATTCGCTTTCATGTACCAGAGGTGTAAGCCGGATAAGCATAGCCCTTGCAAAATCGACCGGCACCGTTTCCGGCTCAAATCCAACAAAAGAAACCAATAGCGAATCCTCCTTAGCTTCCATTGTTGTCAAGGTTAATTCAAACTGACCTGCTGCACTTGACACAGTACCAATTTTTGTTCCCTGAAACAAAATACTCGCTCCACCAATAGGTTGACCTAATGGATCCTCGACGCGCCCACGGATCCTTTTTGGTTCAGGTTTTGCAGCCGGCGCCGGAGCGGTCCTGATTATTTTACGACGAATTACAATCGTTTTATCATCCAGGATAGAAAAGCTGAGTGGCTGGCCCTTCAGACAAGTTTCCAGAAGCTCAGCTACTGTTACTGCTTTTACATGTACATCAATGGGGGGGATTTTTTCCAGCATTTCACTGTTGTACAAAAATTCATAACCCGTTTGTGTGCGGATGATTTTAAAAAGTTCCTCCAGATGGATCGACTTTTTATTCAGTGTAACCGATTGAGCGTTTAACTGAGCACAAAAGCTGAGTGCCAGCACTAATAGCATCACAAGACTTCCGATTCGACTTAATTTAATATTCATATGCTGATTGCAGATTTTCTGTTTTATTGTTACCAAAGGGTCATAAAATGCCCTTACCCTGCTAAAAGCAGGATATACTCCTTGTTTTCATCCATTAATATCGATTTTCAAATGCACGCATATAGCGTAACGACACCGGAGCAACTTACAATTTCGTATGGACTTAACCGGTAGGCAACCTATTAAGTAATTACGTTATCCAGTAGCCATGAGCTAATAAGCATATATTCTGTCCTTCTCTACCCTGAAATTCACCACACCCGTGGCTGATAACAGGTCTAATAAGTCCTGCACCTCTGCCCTTTTAGAGATGACTCCATTAAACCGCAGCTGCTGCTTTCCAGCGACACAATCTACATCTACATTATACCACCTGGAGACTTGTTTTAATATTTCAGAAAGCGGATCATCTTCAAATCTAAATAATCCACTCTTCCAGGCAAATACGTGTTCCATAGAAACGGACTGTACCTTTATATTTTCCGGCGCCTCCCGGTTTAAACTCGCCTGCTGCCCGGGCCGGATCGTCACAGACCGGCTGCTATTACCATAATGTACCCTTACACTTCCTTCAAGTAAAGTAGTACGCACCGCAGCTTCATCCAAGTAATTTTTTACTTCAAAATGGGTCCCTAGCACCTGCACCTTAACCGGCCCGCTTTGAACCTCAAAAGGAACACGTGACTTGTCTGCAGCCTTCACTAAATGAGCAACTTCAAAATAAACTTCGCCTGTCACACTGACAATTCTTTTATCCGGTGCAAAGTGCACCGGATAAGTAATGGAAGAGGCCGCATTCAGCCAGACTTTTGTTCCGTCAGGTAAAACCAGGGAAAACTGTTTGCCTCTGGGCGTGGTCATGGTGTTGTAGACGATCCTCGCGCTGCCCGTCCCCAGTTGCTTTACAGGTGCATATAATAACTGGTCACCATTTTTCAGCACTTTTGCACCGCCTTGCAAGGCAACCTCACCCTCTTTTTGACTATCCAGCACTACTGTAGAACCGTTTGACAGCGTGAGTATGGCGCCGTTATGTCCTGGCCGGATAGGGCCGTTGCCAGTCGACCGGGCAATACTTGGATTTTGAGGGCCAGCGCTAAATTCCCTCAATAAAACATAGCGCATGACAAAGAAAACAGCCAGGCAGGCAGCAGCTACCGTCCCGTACCGACGCAGGGTACGGCCCAGATTTTTATTTTTGCTTCTGCCGGAGAGCGCATCTATTTCAAAGACATTCTGGTCCAGCACCTTCTCTTCTTCCTCCTGTTGCGTTGCATTCGGTTCATCTCCCGCCAAAGGGCCAAGTCGCTCAGTAATCCGCTCCCATATTCTAATTTCAAGCCGGGCACGAACCGCATCATTTACCTCAAAACCCAGCTGATCATCCGGATTCAGGGTAATTTCAATAATTTCATCATCAAAGCCCTGGAACCAATCCATCAGCCGTTTTCTGTCTGCCTCATTCAGTGTTCCCTGAAGATATTGTTCCAGTAAATTCTCAGGAAAGTTTTCTTTCAGTGACATGAAGGCTACTTTATGATATGTGTTAAAAGGAAGGGGTATCCCTTAGTCTGGTAAAAATTTTTTCTAATTAGAAAAAAATAAAAGCGCCCGGCCCTTTGAAGGTAGTTCTTAACTGCCTGATTGCACGGGAGATATGGGCTTCTACCGTCTTAGGCGATAATTTCAGTTTTTCAGCAATTTCTTTATTACTCAATCCTAATTCCCGGCTATAATGGAAAACCAGACGGCATTTTTCGGGCAATTTGCCTTTTTCCAGTTCCAATTCCTGGACAAAAGCTTTAAAAAGCAATTCATCTGCAGGGGTCAATTGTCGCACCAATGCGCCCGCACCCATTTGTGCATAATTTTGCTCCTGAGCACTGCGCTGCTGTATCTTTCTGATCTCATAAAAAACGCAATACTTAACTGCTGTTGTTAGATACTTCCCTAAATGTTGTATGGCAGATTCTTTCCGCCGGATCCATAGCAGCGACAGTACTTCCTGAACAACGTCCTCGGCTGCCTGAGAGGATTTGAGGCGGTTATAGGCAACACCATATAGCTTTTCCCAGTAGCGTCTGAACACCTCCTGAAAGGCACCCGCATCATCCAGGGCAATATAGTCTAATAAAGCAGCGTCACTGTATTTCTGCCAGTCTTTCACCTACTTGATTTTTAAAGATTTGTTAGCGAAGTTATCAAAAATTAAGGGCAGATTGACAATTTTAAGGGCATTAAGATATCCGGCCTATTCAATGTTTTGATAATTAGGCATTAAGCAAATCGGCGGGTAAACACTTTTTGGTAACAGATAACTTTTCAACTGGTATGTTGCTCATTTGTCAATATATTATCCAGATTCCAGGTCAACCTTTCCTTAAAAGGATGCTCTCTGACTGGGCAGTCGCTTTTGGTACATATCGGGCAACCGGCGGGGCGGCAATCATCATAATGAACAAACATTTCAATAGTATCCCCAAATTCTGAGATAATGCGTTCACTAAAAATATCTAATTCTTTATGTGCCTCTTTTAGATTCAGGTACCAGGGAAGGGTCAGGTGACAGTCCACATGCAGCAGGGCTCCATACTTTATTACCCGCAGGTTGTGAATATCGATCCAGTTGGGGCGCCGATTAGCTTCCAGCAGGTCTACCATGCGGCGAAGTAAATTCATGTCTGCCTCATCCATAATACCTGCCAGAGACTTACGAAGGATATGATAGCCATTAAACATTACCATAATACCGAGTCCAAAAGCAATTGCCTTATCCAACCAATAAATTTTCGTAAAGTAAATAATCAGAAGGCCTATAACGATACCGATCGTTGAATAGGTATCAACCTGCAGGTGTCGGCCACTGGCCTGTAGCGCAAGTGAGTTATTTTGTCTTCCCTTCCGAATGCATATATAACCTGCCACATAATTGACAACAGCTGTAATAACTACAAGAATCAGCCCTTTATCCAGGGATTCAATAGTGCTTTTTTGTACCAGGTTGATAATGGTCTGGTAAATAATCAAAATACCAGCGCCTATCACCAAAGCACCTTCCGCAGCCGCGGAAATAAACTCCGCTTTACCATGGCCATAAGGATGATCCGTATCTCTTGGCTTAGCGGCCACATACAGGCTGTATAAACCAATAAAGCCCGCCATGACATTCACGATACTTTCCAATGCATCTGACAGGATCGACACAGAATTTGTCAGGTACCAGGCAAATATTTTTACAATAAACAGGACAACAGACAGCCCGCAAATCCATTTTTGAATACGATAATTTTGTTTTGCTGCATCCATAAAAATCCGTTTACCAAATTAAAAAAAACAGGTGCTAGCCAGAGGGCTCCTGTATATACTTAGATTGCCTTTGCTCTTTTCTTTTTGACATAGTCCTTTACTCTTCTGAAGAACCTGAAATAGGCCTCGTTATTAAAGAGTTGAGAATCACGCATAGCTTTTATGGTAAGGAACATCCCAATCGGAAACAGGACGAAAGAAGATAACCACATCCCTACCAGGCAAGTAACAACACCTTCTCTTGCGAGACGTTCCCCTATCGTATTGAGCAAATAAAAGAGGACAAAGAAGATAATGGAAAAGACCAGCGGGGAGCCAAGTCCACCTTTACGGATAATAGAGCCCAGTGGCGCACCGATCATAAACAACAGAATACAGGCGACCGAAAGCGTGAACTTGCGGTACATCTCTATATAATGCGACCTGAGGCTGTCCCTGACGTCAACAAAATCCTTTTGGTTCATATCAAGGCCGCTGGATGCCGCATTTAGTTGTGCTATGGCACCGTTAAATCCAACCCCTTTAATGGAATCCGTCAGTGTCGATAAGTAATCCTCGGGTAGTTTACCAGGCAACTTTCGCTCATTCCAGGCACTGTCCTGATATTTTACCGCCGCCATATAGGGACGCATGAGTCGCTGCGTCTTCACCTGATAGGAAGCTGTCAACTTTTCGAGGGAATCGATGGCAGGAATCAGTTGCCGATAGGTCAGCATCCTTGGATTATACTTGAAGGAATTCTCATCACTTTGGTTCAGCTTAAAGCTGGACATATCGAACCTTTTCTTATAAGTGCTGAAAGACATCCTTGTAAATTGCGTATTCGAACCATATCGTGGACCCGATTCTTCATAATGGTGACCGTCACGCAGGATGAATTCCATCGATAATTTATCGAGGCTCATTTCCATGGTACCACTTCTGGCGGTCAGCAGATTATCCTGAATATCATGGTTCTTTTCAAAAATGACTACGTCACCAATATTTTTGCTGTCCTTGTCCTTTTTACCTACCCGGATCACATAGCCCTCAATTTTATCATAAAAGCTCCCTACTTTAATATTCAACGCCGGCTTGGAGGAAATGATATCAAACATCAGCCGGTCCTTTTTTAGATTGACCACCGGGATAATATTGTTGGCAAATAAATAAGCAATCCCACCCAGCCCGATAGACACGATCAGCAAGGGGCGCATAAAGCGCTCCAAAGAAATCCCGGCTGATTTAATGGCCACCAGCTCAAAGGATTCACCCAACTTCCCAAAGGTCATAATGGAGGAGAGCAGTAGCGAGAGCGGAAGCGCCAGCGGGACAATCGTTGCCGTTATAAATCCAATCAATTTCAATACGACAAATAATCCGAGCCCCTTGCCAACAAGATCATCAATCCAGAGCCAGAAAACCTGCATCACCAATACAAAATTGGAGATGAGAAAGGTAGCCACAAATGGACCGATAAAGGACCGTATGATTAATTTGTCTAGCTTTTTGATCATGTACAATAGGAAGGTTCGATTCGAGGCTCAAAAATACAGAAAGCACTGCTGGAAAAGGGAATTTTCTTAAAAAAAATAAACCAAAGAAGCTGGGAGGATCTGCTTAGGCAACCCTAATTAATGCCTTTGGCAAGCCTTGCTGTCAGCCGGATACAAAAAAGGGTTAAAAAAAACCCACCTCAAAATACTTAGAGAGGCGGGGTTAAATGTAGTGCATGTCAAGGATGTATTAATCAGCTTCCTAAACGATGAAAGAGTTCTTTTACCTGATGTTCCCACATCATGCTCTCATCTTTAATATCATTTTTTTCAGCAAAGCCGCTGACCATTAATATAGTCTGGTTCGAAACTTCTGCGGTCTCGATTTTAAACTCGAAATACTCTTTAGGATCTTCATGTAACCAACTATATCTAACACACACATTTTCTTCGCTGCTGATTAATTTTGCTTTCTCTGGTTGTCCGTCCCCCCAAGTAAAGCTAAAAACGCCGTCGCGCTGATCAACGAGATCAGCAAACCATTCCTGTAATCCAGCAGGGGTAGCCAAAAAACTATATAAGATATTTGGAGAGCATCGAACCGGAAATTCAATTGTATATAATTGCCTCTTTGCCATTATGTTTGTGCTTAAATATTAATAATGCTGGTTGCAATAATAAAAAATAAATAACGGATAAAGGAACTTTTTGCGATTATTATCCGTTTTTTTTAAAAATAAATCGTAAATAGTTAATTATCAATCCATTAATACAATTTTTTACCTGTTTTTTGAATAAAAAAATTTCTGAATAATTACAGAAACGGCGCCTAATGCCGGTAACGTCTTCTTTCTGTAAATAAATTAACAGCCCCCGCGCAAAATAATCCCGGGTGAGCATTTAAAAATTACCTGGACATTTGTTATCTTGCTGGCAGGCGTATCAGTGGTTAAATGTATTTACTTCGATTGGTTCTTATAATCGAAAAATAACGATCCACAAAACCGAAGTGCTAAGGGCTGATTATCAATAAAAGATTCATTTTGAATATTTATATTAAGCAATGCTATCAAAATAGGACTTCCCGCAAATAGCGACGTTTATTAGGGGGGCTTCAGGTCTATCTATTATTACGGGTTCAGCAGATACTGACTTTTTTTAAACTTAATTTTAAGCTAAATTTACAACTGAATGCAGGTTTTATTATCTTTCAGCATTAGAAAATGAAAATCTTCAGTCCAACTATATCCCGTTTAGCACGCCTGCGGCATTGGCGCATTGAAGAATGGCTACTGCATCCAATCGATACCCAAAGAGAGGTATTGCAGGATTTAGTGACCCATGGTCAAAACACCTCCCTGGGCCGAAAATACGGCTTCAGCAATCTTTTTGATACCCGACAGTTTAAAGAAGCAGTGCCCATCCATGAATACGAGGATATCAAACCTTATATAGACCGGATTATGAAGGGTGAGGAAAACGTGTTGTGGAATACACCGGTTTCCTGGTTTGCCAAAAGCAGTGGCACCACCAGTGACAAAAGTAAATTCATACCGATTACAACAGAGAGTCTGGAAGACTGCCATTACCAGGCGGCCAAAGACGTACTGACATTACATTACCATAACCGCCCCGACAGTGATTTACTGACAGGCAAAGGACTGGTCATTGGGGGCAGCCATCAGGTCAGTCAATTAAATGAGGAGATTTTCTGTGGTGACCTCAGTGCTGTTTTATTACAAAACACCCCTTTTTGGGGGCAATGGCTACGTACCCCGGAATTATCCATTGCCTTAATGGATGAGTGGGAAGCGAAGCTGGAAGCACTTGCACAGTCTACCATAAAAGAAGATGTCACTTCTATTTCAGGGGTACCGACATGGACCCTAATTTTGATTAAGCGGATTTTGGAAATCACGGGTAAAAAACAACTCAAGGAAGTGTGGCCCAACTTAGAACTATATATGCATGGTGGCGTTTCCTTTACGCCCTACCGCGAGCAATTTGCCAAATTGCTGGGACCCGGTGTTCAGTATTTAGAAATGTACAATGCAAGTGAAGGCTTTTTTGCCGTGCAGGACCGTCCGAGTGAAGAAGGCATGTTGTTACTGCTAAATCATGGCATATTTTATGAATTTATGCCTTTAGAAGATTACGGTAAAGCAAATCCGCAAACCATTGGCTTAAAGGATGTACAGCTGGGCAAAAACTATGCACCAGTGATCTCGACCAACGGTGGTCTGTGGCGTTATTTACTGGGAGACACAATTCAGTTTACTTCCCTGCATCCTTTCCGTATCAAAGTCAGCGGCCGGGTCCGGCATTTTATCAATGCTTTCGGGGAGGAGTTGATTATCGACAATGCTGACCTTGCACTTGCCTCTACCTGTGAACAACTCAATTGCCAGGTCAATGAATATACCGCCGCGCCGATATACTTTAGTGATGAGTCCAACGGCGCCCATGAATGGCTATTTGAGTTTGAAACAGCACCCACTGATCTGAGTGAATTTACAATTGTCCTGGATGAAGCGCTCAAACAACAAAACAGTGATTACGAAGCCAAGCGCCACAAAAATATTGCCCTGGGACCACCAGTCGTTCGGGTGCTGCCTGCTAAAACATTTAATAATTGGCTCAAAAGTAAAAATAAATTAGGGGGCCAGCATAAAGTGCCCCGGCTAAGCAATGACAGGACCTATATAGAGGAAATTCTGTCCACCCTGGAAAAGCCAGTAGAAATTTAACATGAAGCAAATAACACACAAAGACAAAAACCGCACTAAAAACAAATACCAGATTGGAATTATATTCGCAGTAATAGGTGCCATGATCTATGGTTACGCACTTTACCTTGCTGTTCGTATCCATAAAACCAGCGCTATTTATATAAATGCCGGTATTATGACAGCCTGGTTCCTGCTCGCCATCTATTGGCTTCGGCAGTTAGGCCATATCAGCAAAGCAGAATTTGAGGAGAAAGAAAAACAAAAAGAAATAGACAAAGCCCAGTCGGATCAAGCCTGAATTGCCAGCGCAGATGACACCTTTAAACCTTCCAGTAATTATTAAAATTCAGGTAAGATCCCCAAATGCGGGAGAAATTGCCATGATTTGGTGCCAGCTTTGCGGCAAATTAGGTTGTATGTATTAATTTTGACCCCATAAAACAAAAATACATGAGTTTATTAAAAGACAAAGTAGCGATTGTTACGGGCGCTGCCAGAGGCATAGGAGAAGCCATTGCGCTTAAACTTGCAGAAAATGGCGCCCATATTGCGTTCACCTATGTAAATGATTCCAGCAAGGAAAAAGCTGAGGCTTTGCAAGCCCGGCTGATCGCTATGGGTGTCCAGGCCAAAGCTTACCAGAGCAATGCGGCCGATTTTAATGCAGCAGAAACTTTCATAGACGAGGTGCTCAGTACGTTTGGCAAGATAGATATATGTGTCAATAACGCCGGAATCAGTAAAGATAACCTCCTGCTCCGACTAACATCCGAACAGTGGAATGCCGTCATTGATACCAACCTTACCAGTGTCTATAATATTACCAAGCACGTGATCCGTCCGATGATGAAAGCAAAATCCGGCAGCATTATTAATATGAGTTCAGTAGTAGGCATCGGTGGCAACGCCGGCCAAAGCAGTTATTCCGCTTCCAAAGCAGGTATTATCGGGTTCACAAAATCCATTGCACAGGAACTTGGCAGCAGGAGCATCCGTTGCAATGCGATCGCACCGGGTTTTGTAGAAACAGATATGACGCATTATCTTAAGGATAACCCGGCTGGTGATCATTACCTCAAAAACATTCCGCTTGGCAGGTTTGGTAAAGCAGAAGAAATTGCCAATACTGCTCTTTTTCTCGCTTCGGATCTTAGTTCCTATATCACCGGGCAGGTAATCAATACCTGTGGTGGTATGTATATGTAGTATTCAATCCCCCAGCGGCTTTTTTCAGACATCGTAAAATAAATATCAATGGAAATAATAAAAAAGGTTTTAGAAAACAATGAAGCGTGGGCCGAAAAAACCGCAAAATCTGACCCCAATTTTTTTAAAGATTTGTCGAAAATCCAGCATCCGGAAATCCTCTGGATTGGTTGTAGTGACAGCAGAGTACCTGCCGACCGTATTACCGGCACCGTACCAGGTGAGATTTTTGTGCACCGCAATATCGCCAACCTGGTAATACATACGGATGTCAATCTGCTAAGCGTATTGGATTATGCCGTCCGCATGTTGCATGTAAGACATATAATTGTCTGCGGCCATTACGGTTGTGGCGGTGTTGGAGCAGCCTTGGGTAATCATAATGCAGATTTGGTGCTTAATATGTGGCTCAGGCAAATTAAAGATGTTTATATGCTCTATGAAAAAGAGTTGACGGCTATTACAGACGAAAAACAAAAAGCCTGTCGGCTGGTAGAGCTCAACGTAGTAGAACAGGTCAAACACCTGGCCAAAACCTCCATCATCCAGCGGGCCTGGAAGCACGATCAGATCCCGCATTTGCACGGCTGGGTCTACGGACTTGAGGACGGCAAAATTAAACCAATTTATGAAATGCATCCTGGCGATAAATTGGATCCGATTTATGCATACGATGATATTTAGATGATGGCAAACAACTATTAATGGCAATCGCCGTCCATTCGGAAGCGATAATGAATATATAAATACCCCGGTACTGACCTAAAAGGGCAGCTGCCGGGGTATTTATATTAAGTGTAACACCATCACAGGCGCACCATTTCCGAAGTATAATTGACCAGCATTAATAGAGAGGCTTTTGAGGCTCCGCTAGGTAAGTTTCGATCCAGTGCATAAAATCGGAGAAAGGACCATGCATTTTATTGGTCGCATCGTCAAGTGTGTTGTTATGAACCAGCTTACCGACTTCCAGTCCACTGGGCAGTCGGGTCAAAATCGCTAAACGCTGGCTGGTCAGATAACTTTTTACATCCTTGCCCCGGCCCTTCGGGCCTACCGCTATCCCAATTTCTAAAACAGCTTTCTGCGCCACGGCAAATAAATGTTGGCGGATCAAGTTGGACTTACACTGTGTATAGGCGGCAATTTTATTTTCCAGTTTCTGGGGATACTTATGAAATATCACTTCCAGCCAGGTATCCTCCGATTTGGAGCGCAACAGCTTCTCCGCATTCTCCTCCTCACGGGTAAATTGGTAAATTCCGGCGAGTACGGCGCTTATACAGGCCTGATCCAGTTTCTCCGGATGGCATACTTCAGCACCTTCGGTGGATTTTTGCGTATTTGGACTTTCGCGCTCTAATCTGGAATAGGCCAAGTGCTTCTGTACGGATTCTACTAGGTTGTGTGCCATGATTTGCAGATTTTAGGTGAAAGCATTATTGCTTCAGTGAAGTTACACCTTCCAAATAAAATTTAGTGAAAACTAAATGATAAAAAACGAACAACCGGTAGCCCGACGCTCGATTATAAAATATTACTAATCAGCGTTTAAAAAATCCATTGGGTATAAATTAACAGGCCAGTCCCTCATTAATGGATTGGATAATCCGGTCACATACATCAGTTAACTCCGATTCAGAAATCGTGAGTGGGGGACCAATTCGCAGCCCTTCAGGTTTGAATAAAAACCAATCAGCAATTAATCCATTTTCTATGCATCTGGCGATCACTTTTTTATTGGTTTCAAAACTTTCAAATTCAAGACAGGCCCAGAGCCCCGCCGTGGTCATTTTAAGTATCGCCGGGTGGTTCAGGCGGTCTTTAAGAATTGCTTCTTTAGCAGCAATTGCGTCGATATATGCCCCCTCCAGCAATACTTCCAATGCTGCAAGCCCGGCGGCGCAGCTGACGGGATGTCCGCCGAAGGTGCTGATATGCCCCAAAACCGGGTTAAAAGTCAGCGTGTTCATAATGGATCGTTCAGCGATAAAGGCACCTAGTGGCAATCCGCCGCCTAATGCTTTGGCTAGCAGTAAAATATCCGGCACTACTGCGTACTGTTCAAAGGCCCAGAGACTACCCGTACGACCAAAACCTGCCTGGATTTCATCGAAGACCAATAAAGCACCGGTCTGATCACATCTTTGCCGGAGTGCTTTCAGCCATCCCCCGTCAGGACGGATTATCCCCGCCTCAGCCTGCACCGTTTCCATAATAACACAGGCTGTATCTGTATCAATAGCAGAAATCATTTCCAGATCACCAAATTCATAGTGATAAATATCCGGCAATAAAGGCCTGAAACTGTTCCGAAAGTACTCATCTCCCATAATGCTTAATGCCCCTTGCGTAGAACCGTGGTAACTCTTATTAAAACAAATTATTTTACTTCGCCCTGTTGCCCGTTTAGCCAGTTTCATAGCGCCTTCCGTGGCCTCTGTTCCACTATTGGTAAAAAATACGGAGTTCAGCGAAGCTGGCAGTAAATCTGTCAACCGTTTAGCGTAACGCACTTGCGGCACCTCAATAAACTCTCCGTATACAATAAGATGCATGTATTTTTTAATCTGCTGCTCAATAGCCGAAGTGACTTTGGGATGGGAATGGCCGATATTACAAACGCTAAACCCGGAAATCATATCGACATAACGTTTTCCGTTGACATCTGTCTGGTAAATACCCTCGGCGGACACCATTTCCAGGCCCATCGGTGCATCCGATGTCTGGGCGATATGTTGTAAAAATAATTGTCTGTTGTTCATGATTATTAGCGGTATAGTCCGGCAAATTTACGAATACTTCGCCCACTTTAGGCCGGATGGATTTAAAATGGAAAGTCGCCCGGAAAATAGTAAATCGGCATTATCTTCGCATCCATGGCAGATTTAATTGTATATACAGATGGGGCGTCCAGAGGCAACCCAGGCCCAGGTGGATTCGGGGCTTTGTTAATGTATGGGAAAAGTGTAAAGGAAATCGCTCAGGGTTACCGCAAAACGACCAATAACCGGATGGAACTTATGGCGGTCATTGTTGCATTAGAATCCCTGACCAGAAAAAATCTCCCGGTTACTATTTTTACCGATAGCCAGTATGTTGTCAACAGTGTTGAGAAAAAATGGCTGGACGGCTGGCTTAGAAACAATTTCAAGGGTGGAAAGAAAAACCAGGATCTCTGGAGGCGTTACGCTGCCGTCGCAAAAGATTTTCAAGTCCGGTTCCACTGGGTAAAAGGACATGCGGACAATCCTTACAATAACCGGTGTGATGAACTCGCCACCATGGCAGCCGACAGTAAAAATCTATGGATCGATACTGTGTATGAGTCGGAAAATCCCTGAATCCTCCCACCTTCAGCAGGCAGGCTACAGCGTATTTCGGTCTTTAAGTAATTGTCCTGAAGTAGAAAAATACAGATTCTTTTTTGTGAACACGGTTCCCCCATCTACGCCGAGTATATATTGAAGATCAGTGGCAGGGGCTGCTATTCTTTCAACCGATAATACGGTCCATGACCTGTATTTGCTTTTGTCAAGTCCTTCTTTGACGGGTTTAGGGATATCCGTCAATTCCAAGATGGTGGTGACCGATTTAATTTGCCCACTATTAGAAATTGCGACAATTAAAGAATCCCCACCCTTACTTTCATCTGTTCTCAAATGTACGCGGTAACGCGTCAAAAAGTCTTCATAATTGATACTTGACGCCTTCGGATAATGTGCCTGAATAGTGGCCGTGACTACCGCTGGAACCTTTCTGATCTGAGCCTGCGTGCTCCCGTAAACGACCACTAAAATTACTAATGATAAAAACGCTCTTTTCATGATATTTCGCCTTCCGGTTTTAAAAAAGTGGATTTAGCTGCAAATGCATTTTCATGTGCCAGCTCTGTCTTCCATTAAGGGTTAATTCCCTGTACAACAATAACAATTTCACCCTTTACCGGTTTAGTGGCAAAATAACTGCAAACATCGTGCAAACTCCCCCGTTTAGTTTCTTCGAATAGCTTCGTTAACTCCCTGCTAACACTGCAGGGTCTTTCTGATCCAAAATAACCGGCCATCTCTGTAAGTGTCTTTACAAGGCGCATAGGGCTTTCATAAAAAACCATTGTGCGCTCTTCCAGGGCCAGCTTCTTAAACAAAGTCTGGCGCCCTTTTTTAAGTGGCAGAAAACCCTCAAAACAAAACCTGTTGCAGGGTAGTCCGCTGTTGACCAATGCAGGTACAAAAGCGGTAGCTCCCGGCAAACACTGGACCTCTATATTACTCGCTGCACATGCGCGTATCAATAAAAAAGCCGGGTCAGAGATCCCGGGCGTTCCCGCATCGGTTATCAGTGCCATATCTTTCCCACCGCTCAGCTGATCCACCAGGTGTTGCAGGACTTTATGTTCATTATGCATATGATAAGCCGAGAGCGGCTTATCAATCTGGTAATGTTGCAGCAGTTTGCCGGAAGTTCGGGTATCCTCACACAGGATAAGATCAACACCCTTCAACACTTCTATAGAGCGCAGCGTAATATCTTTTAAATTCCCAACAGGGGTAGGTACAATATACAGCATGCCAATGTTTAAAAGTATGCCAAGCCAGATGACCTGTGAACAAAAATGCTCAGGTGCTTCAATTTACCAGGACCTGGGCCTTGCTTAATTAATCAACCAACTCAATCTCAAAATATTCCATAACGGGGTTAGCGAGTAATTTTGTAGCTGTTGTATCCGCAATTTCCTTCGCTGCAGCTTCATTCTCCGCTTCAATTTCCAGGGTGATATGTTTACCAATCCGGATATCTTTCACCTGCTGGATGCCCAGGTTTTGCAGGCCACCCATTACTGCCTTTCCCTGTGGATCCAAAAGATCCTTAAGTGGCATTACTTTTATTTGAACGTTATAGGTCATAACTAGTGCATTTTAGAAGGGCAAAGGTAATTGAAAAAAGCGGCTAAAGAAAATACACAGCGACAATAATGGACAAAATTTGCTTCCGTCAGCACCTAAAACCTGCTTATTTTTAACCCGCCTGCTCCCGGTGCACCAGATCGACCGAGAAAGCAGGCTGACAGACACTCAGATAGTCGCAGGTTTCACTAAAAGGGTTGCTATAGCGGATCCTGGCGCCCCTGGATATCCAGATGCTCTGACCCGCTGCCACCACC
>DATJDF010000086.1:0-11014 GCA_035497555.1 Arachidicoccus sp.
TACCTGAAATTTCACGCCACCCGCTTTAAAATCATATACCGTCTGTGTCGGCTTAACGGCTACATCTGTTTGTGTGGCCAGCCCAATTTTACCCATACCCGCGGGCTTTACCAGCTGACTGATACCGGCATCTATAAAGGCCCCACCTTTTGTATTAGCACAATGAATAGCCAGGACATTATCACCCTCTTTCAGGTTTTCTCTGATGACCTCTCCTAATGCGGGTTGGATATACTTACTTGTCCAGCCCTTCGTTTGGAAAATTTCAGTCCCGTTCAGATAAACGTTTACGTTATCGTCATGACGGATATTTAAAAACAAAGGCTCCTGGCTAATCTGACTTAACCGCACCTTAAATTTCCGCCGAACCCAAATATCTTCCGACGTCCATTTTGTTTTTGCGTCCTTCATATCATCCCCAAAGGGAGCTGTGCCTGTCTTCCACGCCTTATCGTCAAATTCAACAGTATTCCAGTCTGAAGCCGGTTTTATCTCAGTATACTTTGCCTGATAAGGTGCCGAAATTGCCGATGGCAATACTTCGGTATAAGTATTTGGTTCCTTACCCAGGAATCTGTAAAATTGATCGTCTACCTGGATAATACCGATCAGGGACTGATCTGTACCTGTCCAGTGTTTGGTCGTACTTTGATTTAACTGATCTGTAGCTGACCATAGGCTAAAATAGGCGTCATGCGCAATGAGCGGATAGGAGGGGGCCTTCTGTTGCGCCATTAACTGCTGACAACTAAATAGCCATACCGGGATAGCAAATAACTTTATTGTTTTCAGAAGGTTGAATTTTTCCTGTCGATCTGTGAAATTCTTTGAATTTATCATTTTAATAAATATTAATGCTGGAAATGGTTTAATGGATTATGCCTTCTTGTATGTTAAACAGCCTCAGGAGTAAACCAGCAATTTAATCAGATTCTATTTAAAAGACAATTAATCCCGCCCATAATAACAGTTGATTTAAAATCTGTACAGTAATATTTATAACAGCCGGGGGCCAAAGGCCCCGGCTGCATAAATACAGTGCTATAATTCAACTTTCACAATATCCGAGAACAACCGGTCTTCTACACCGGCAATCTTCACTCCCACTCGGGCATAGAAGTATTTCTGATCTGCCACACCTATATTTACTCCAGAGATATCCTTTGGGATTTTCGCTGAAAGATTAATATGACTCAGATCAGCAATATCTGCCCCATTTAAATCTGTGAACGCAATATGATTATCATCATCTACAAAGGACGTTCTATTGACATATAATGAAACAGATTCGATATCTCTGGCCCTTTCATCCTTTATTATCTTAGTAATAGAGGCATCCACTTTAACAACGGAATCTGCACCCAATGTAAAAGCAGCCTTATTCACTATATAGTAAGGCAATACCTCTATATCCATGGACTGATTCCCACTCAGCTTTACATCAATGGTATCAGAACCGGTGGACTCGTTCGCAATACTTATAAATGGACCCTGTGAAGGTGGAATGATCAATTTATATTCTCCATTAAACAACAATGCAGAAAAGGAACCGTCCTGGTTAAGGTAAACATCTATGGCACCACTTTTGCCAAATCCGGACTGCCATAACTCAAAATAAACCGTTCCGCCACCATTATTCTTTACTGCTATGGGTTTGCCCTGGTAAACAATATGGCCAGTAAATTTCGTTTCAGGGGGTGCAAAATTATCCTTCTGACAGCCTCCCAGGCAGATCACCAGCCCGCATCCGAAAGCCAGGTGATAAAGGATTTTATGTAAATTCATGATTTTTAATTTTATGCTTAAAAGATTTAATTGAATCCCAATTTATTGATTTGGATTCTTTACAATTTTCGGGTTGTTACTTCGGATATCATCATTGATGAATGAATAGTAATTTCCCATTTGGAAACGATGTGCAGCGGTAACCTCTCCGGGTTTTACAGTCTTAAACACCCATTTACCATCATTTGGTTTTCCGGGAGCGTACACCTTATAAGGCCATATGCCATACACCATCGTATTAGGGGCGTCAGCTTTCCCGATACCACTTTCAAGGCTGGCAATGGAAATCTGTGCACCGTTCCAGACTTTGTGCGCAATCCGCCATCTTTTGTTATCAAAGAGTTCATGACCTTCAAAGGCGAGTTCTACCCGACGTTCATGGACAATCCGATCAAAAGTCATTTGTGCCGAAGTTAAAGGAGTGGTCAACCCGGCTCTTGCACGTACCTGATTGATAAATAAAGCTGCAGAATCCTTGTGACCTAATTCAAACTCCGCCTCAGCCAGATTCAGTAAAACTTCTCCGTACCTATACCGCACCCACCAGACTTCACTCTGCGTACCAATCTGACCGGATCCAGTAGCCGGATCCATGAATTTCCTTACATAAAATCCCGTCTGAGCGCCAAACTCAAGTCCGTCAATGGGGCCGGAACCTCCAACGACTTGTTCCTTAAAATTCTTGCCGGGAAGTGTTTCCAGGCCACCAAACACACCAGAGGTAACAATCTTATTTGTTGCCGCAACTAGATACCCCGCCCAGATATCTACATCCTTGCCTTTAAACTTACTTCCTGGTAAGATAAAAGTACCGGCTAACCGTGCATCCCGGTTATTAAAAATATCCGATTCCTGATCATAATAGGCATAATCTCCACCGTTATTGGTTTTGAACGGCTGGTATTTGTTGTCCAGTGTTTCAAACTTAAGGGCCAGGTTTAGTGATGGATTTATCCGGCCACCCTGCGCTTCCTCCGCTATCGCACGGGGTTGGTTATTGAGCGTCCATGCTTCTACCGTACCACTCTTTAGTTTAAAATTCTGCGCAAATATCACTTCCGGGTTGTTCGACTTGTCGTAAAACAACGCTGCAAAATTCTCCGATAAATTATCCGGTGTTTTGAGATATAAACTGTATTTATGACTGTTCACTAATTTCAGAGAAGCTTCACGAGATTTCTTATAATACGCATCTGCCTTTGATGACGGGATACCCACCTCGCCACCGGGGAGTGATACTGCCGGGGTAGACGCGCCATACTTGGCAATAGATGCTGCATATAATGCTGCTCTTGATTGCATCGCCAGACAAACACCTTTAGAAGCGCGGTCCTGTACAGCTGCATTATCAGGTAATTGATTTTGGATGGTATCCAATTCTGCTAATATAAAATCATATACTTCTGATTCCTTCGCCCTTGGATATTGTAAATAAGTCGGGTCACCACTATAATCATAAGTAAGTGCTTTGGTGATAATCGGTACCCCACCCATTCTTTTGACCATTTCAAAATAATCAGCAGCTCTTAAAAACCTCGCTTCTGCCATAAATCTTGTTTTATCTGCATCATCTAAAGCGGTTGAGCCGTTAATACGCTCTATATAAAAATTGATATTACGTATATAATCATAATTCCAGAGGTTCCACCAATCATAAGGATAGTCAATTTGTTTGACCCTGTAATACTGACCCGCCTCTGAAGGAAACGCTTCGTCAAAATTGGTAAATTCTGCCCAATTGGTGATACTTTGTTGATCTACATAACCTTTATATAAATCCGCCAGTGCTGACAGCGCCAACTCCGGGCTTCCAAAAACCTGATCCGTTGGTAGAATGGTTGTCGGGTCATTTGTTAGAAAATCTTTACTACAGCCCAACCCTAATAAGGCCGCGACCGTAATCGTCATTATTATCTTTTTCATAAAAACTTGTTTTATCTTGTTAGAAACTGAGGTTAACACCCACATTAATAAATTTGCTCTGTGGATAGGTAAGACCGTTATCATCCATAATCTCTGCATCAATGCCAAAGTCATGCATGTTATCAATGGAAAACAGGTTATTTCCATTAACATAAAACCGGGCCTTGCTGATTTTGACTTTTTCCAACCATGACTGAGGCAGTGTATAACCCACCTCCAGCGTACGGCAACGGATGTATTTTACATTTGTCAACCAAAAGCTAGAGGTTTTATTGTAATCACTATGCCCCCCGTCATTAAACCGAATGGCCGGATACTTTCCGGCTATCCATGGGCTGTTAACATCATAGATGTCTTCATGATGCCAGTGATCATTATAAAACAAATCCTGTAAGGCCCCACCATTCTGGTACGGCCAGCGCATTTCCCAATTCCGGACAAATGAGTAACCACCTCCTACTGAGAAATCCATATGAAAATCCAGGCCTTTCCAATCCAGTGCCAGGTTAAGCCCGCCATTTACGATGGGGTCTCTTCCAACGCCCCAGCCAAGAGGCCTGGTGTCATTGTCGTTAATTACGCCGTTGCCATCTATGTCCTTGTAAATAAAATCACCCGGCAATAAAGTCCGATTGCCCTGACCATCAATATTTACAGGATAATCATTGATCTGCTGCTGGGAAGTAAACTGTCCGATCATGATATAGGCCCAATATAGGTTTTGTGGCCTTCCTTCCTGGCTCCAACGATATTCATCGAGCGAATTAAAGAACTTTGGCTTGTAGGTAGAAACAGTTGAAGTTCTTGCATAGGAAAGGTTGGCGGAGACACTGAAATTTACCGTATTAACCTTTCCATGATAGGATAGCGATCCTTCAATTCCTTCCACTTTATCTTTTGATTCTGCCAGGTTTTCCTGTGGTAAATCATACCCTAATTCGCTGGGTAATAACACGTCGTATTTGGAGCCGGGTATATCTGACCTGGTACGCTTAAAATAGTCGAAGCTTCCGGTAAGCTTATTATTCAGTAACCCTACATCGAAACCCAGATCGAGCATATGGCTCTTTATCCAGCTGATATTGGTCACCGGAATACCACGGTATCCAGATGTGATAACTGGCTCGCCATCCAGGATAGCCGGGCTGGAATTATTATACTGATAGGCTTCTATATAAGAGAATTCATCAATAGGTAAAAACCGGTCATCCCCTGTAAGACCATAAGACGCTCTTAACTTAAATTCATTCAGGATATTGGGATTGACCAGTTTCTGAAAAAACGGCTCCTGAGTAATCCGCCATCCTGCGGATGCAGAAGGAAAGGTACCCCACTTATGTTCAGGGGATAATATATAGGAGGCATCCCGACGACCGGCCACTTCAACGTAATATTTACTGTTATAGTTATAGCTGATACGACCAACGTATCCGATTCTTGAAGTGGTGAAGTCTCCATCATCATAGGTGTCCATGGTCGAAAAATAGATCAATGGCAATACATTGGTCGTCGGCACAGCATGCACCCAGTTATTTAATTCCTGGCGCTTGTTTCTGTCATTCACAAATGTAACACCGATCGTATGCTTGCCAAAAGAATGAGAATAGTCTGCCTGTAATTGAATATCGGATGATAAGATCATCTTTTGGCGGCGTTCCCGCCAGGGATTCGAACTTCCACCTGTAACATTATAGGAGCTGTCTTTGGGATCAAAGGTATAGGCGTCATAAGTGTACTCATGATTATTCAGGAGCTCATTGGCATAATAATAGGAAAATAGGCCCTTAAGCGTTAATCCTTCCAGTGGTGTTTTATACTCAGCGCTCAAATTAGTCTGAAGCACACGCCATGTATCCCTGTATTTACCAGAGAGATTGGTATTGAGCAGGCCCCAGTTTTCATTGTTATGGCCGATATTATTCAGGTAAGCCGGGTTGTCATTAGCAAATGGCCGCTCCCAGGGCGTATTGCGCAGTATCGCAAAACGCGCTTCCCAATAATCATCCGTTCCCGGTACACCCGGGTTCTGCCTGTCTTCCACCCGGCCATTAATAGAGGCGCCAATTTTCAAACGGTCGGTTACCTGCACATCAATATTACTCTGAATATTGGTGCGGTTAAATTTGTATTCTCTGCCGAGCACCGAATTCTGGAAAAGATTACTGGCTGAAACATAATAATTAATTTTATCGGAACCGCCTGTAAAATTGAGGTTGACATTATTCAGCGGTGCATTCCCCTGCACAATAAAATCATGCCAGTCGAAGTTTTTATAGCCGTCTTCTGTTCCTAATTTATATTTGTCCAATTCCTCTGCAGAAATAGGATTTCGTTTCTGGTTAATATCAGCTTCTACCTTCCCTCTCTGCCAATCATAATTATCTACCGTCTTAGGAAAGCGTGACCAATTCTGCCAGCCAGTGTAAGCATTCAGGTTAATTCTGCTTGGGCTGCCAAGTTTACCCCTTTTAGTTGTAACCAGTACAACGCCGTTTGCGGCTTCTACACCATAAATGGCTGCAGAGGCATCCTTAAGAACAGTTATACTTTCAATATCGTTGGGCGATATATTATTAAACTGACCTTCATCCTGCATAATGCCATCTATGACAAATAAGGCCGCGCCCATATTGCGTATAGAGACGCGTGCACTAGCACCGGGCCGGCTGTCCGACATCCTGAAGGATACACCCGGAAGTTTGCCGGCGAGCGCAGCGCTCACTGTCGATC
Organism: Arachidicoccus sp.; assembly: GCA_035497555.1. Lineage (GTDB taxonomy): Bacteria > Bacteroidota > Bacteroidia > Chitinophagales > Chitinophagaceae > Arachidicoccus. The sequence continues at coordinate 6,439 of DATJDF010000086.1, forward strand.
CGTTGTGGCTATTTTCTAAGTCTTTACTGGTGATCGTTGAAATAGCTGAGGTTACATCCGCTCTTTTCTTCTGACCATACCCGACAACAATTACATCATTTAAACTGCTGTCGGAAGCTTGAATCAAATGGATTTCCAGAGACTCCGTATTACCGAGTGCCAGACGTTGGGGGATATACCCGATAAAGGTGACAAATAATGAATCACCTTCACTTGCTCCCATGGCAAAAGCACCCTCAGCATCCGTCATTGTTCCGGACGAAGCTTTATTGGTTGTCAGTGAAACGCCCTGCATCGGACCTCCCTGGGTATTGTAAACATGGCCATGGTACTGATGGACATCTGCTGTACCTGTCGTATCATCCTGCGCCCATAAGCCGGTTGCTATCCCGATAAACAGGAATAGCAGGCTTCCCCGCAGTACTACTGCAGAAAGCCTTTTCATTCTTGGGGGCCATGACATACAGCCCTTCGTAATTTTCATTTTCATTTTAAAATATTTGTAGGATAGGAAATAAAAAACCCTTGCATGGAATTGCAGCTGCGGCGTTAATGGCGGAATTAGCCGCTGACCATATGCAGCTAGCCATCATCCACACGAAGAAATAAATGGCAGGTTTGGGAAGATTTACCGCCAACACTTCTTATTAAAAAATTCTTCACCATAGATGAAGGCATTTTGGAGGTGTAAAAAAATTGTCTTTAAATTCAAAACACTGAATGCTAGCATCCTATATAGAAATAATATCTTTTATGCAATCGTTTGCATAATGGCAATACTTTATCACTACCTATTTTTCAATAGATAGCAACAGTTTTGCAAAAACGATTTTTCAGTAATTCACAGCGTCAAAGGAGGTAAAGACTTAATGTTTTTCATCTAATAGCACTTTCACCCACCCGAATGGACGCAAACGTTTGCGCAATTTAAGATAAATTTTAGAATATTAGAAGCTTTTCTCTTAATTATTTTCTATTTATTATGCAAGTTTTGTTAAAAACTGATAATGAGGCGGTAATGGCTTACCGCCTCATTATCAGTTTTTATTTTTTAAGTGAGAATCGGTATTCTGAATGTGTATGATAGGCCTGACCGGGATTTAAAACCGTACTTGGAAAACCAGGTTGATTTGGCGCATCTGGGTAATGTTGGGTTTCCATCGCAAAAGCAGTCCGGAAACTATCTTGTATACCATCGTTAAATGTATTGGAACCATTCATGAAATTGCCGCTGTAGACTTGCAGGCCAGGCTGATCCGTATATACATCTAATTCGATCCCTGTTTTATCTCCGATCACTGTTGCCGCAATATGATGCTCACCTGTGCTATCCAGCACAAAGTTGATATCATATCCCTTCCCGTTTTTCAGTTGTTCATTTGGCTGGTCAATGCGTGCGCCCATGGTCTGGTAGCTCAGAAAATCAAACGGCGTTCCTTTTACAGTAGCAATTTCACCTGTAGGGATCAGTGTGCTGTCCACCGGTGTATATTTGCTGGCATAAATTTTAAATTCATGATTTAAAATGGTTCCGCTACCTTCCCCATTCAGGTTAAAGTAGCCGTGGTTCGTCAGGTTCACCACCGTTGGCTTGTCCGTTGTTGCATCATAGGTCATGTCCAGACCATTGTTATCATTTAGGTGATAGGTTACTTTCACATTCAGGTTACCCGGAAAGCCTTCTTCCATATCACTGGAAACTCTCGTAAATACAACTGTGCTACTATCAGGTTGCTCTGCAGTAAATGTCTGGTACTGAAATCCCTTTTTGCCGCCATGGAGCGTATTTGGACCATTATTTTTAAATAGGGTATAGGTCTTCCCATTTAAGGAAAACTTTCCACCAGCAATGCGGTTGCCAAAGCGACCGATGGTCGCTCCATAATAAGGTTCTGTTGCATTTGCATATTCAGCGACGGATTTAAATCCACAGGCTACATTAATCAGTTCGCCATCTTTACCCGGCACCTGCAAACTCACCAGCCGGCCACCATAATTGGTAAAAGTGGCCATCATCCCACTTTTATTTTTGAGGATATAAAGGTCTGTCTTCTGTCCGTCTAAAGTTCCCTGAAAGCCCTTTTTATTCAGTAACACACTACTTTTCGCAGTTGAATCTTTACCAGCCTGATCGGCTGATTGCTGGCCGCTTTGACAGGCCGGCAAGGCCATAGCACAAATCAGTGCAAGAGACAGACCGCCTAGAATTTTTGAATAATTACGCATGGGTGGTTATTTTTTTGAAGTTTAAAGTTGAAATTGGCACATTAAGGTTTTTTGCCGTTTAATTTTCTTATCATATCTGTTTCATCTCTCCTGTATGGCGTGAAATCGCTTCGGAATATATCATGAAACCATTCATCCGGCTGGGCGCCATCGGGGATTGGATGATCCCATGCATAAATCGTATTGGTCTTGCCTTCCACAAAGCCCCAATTAATAGCACCCACATTTTCTTTTTTGAGCAGTGGCAGAATGTTAGAGAACCGACTATTACGGGTTCTAGCCATATATTCCGTGCAGATAAGTGGGCGACCAAAAGATTTAAGGATCCCAATCACCTTCGCATGGCTTTCTTCGGGTGTGTAATCATGATAGGTAATAATATCAGAATTAGCTGCCTGAAAAGCATTTAATGCCTCCAGGTCCCAGGACCAGAGTCCTGCAGTTATCGGTTGATCAGGCCCTACCGCCCTGGCCCATGTAAATACCGCTTTCAGAAGGGGCAGGCTTTTAATACCCTTGCCACTATTACCAGGTTCATTATATAAGTCCCATCCTAATATCCGCTTATCATGGCCAAATGTTGTAAGAATATCCTTAACGTATTTTTCCAGCGCCGGAAAATTAGCGGGATCTTCTGAAGCCGGCTGGCCAGGATCCTGTGCCCAACCGGAATTATGAATGCCTGTCTTAGGGGCCGGTTGTTTGCCGGTTTTTGGCTCCTTATTCCAGCAGTCATCAAAAAATACAAATAGCGGCTGGATACCGTGCTTTTGGGCGATTGCCAAAAACTTGTCAATCCTCTTTTTAAATCCAGCAGCATCTTCTTTCCAGACAAGGCTATGCAAAAAGACGCGCATGGTATTAAATCCAATGCCTTCCGCCAGCCCCAGTTCCTTGTCAATTAAATCGGGACTAAAAGTAGCAGCCTGCCACATCTCAAGTTGATTGACCGCATTACTTGGGATGTAATTAGCCCCTGTCAACCAGCGGTGTCCCTGATACCAGTCTGCAGCCTTTTGTTTTGTCCAGACTTTCTGGATGGTTTGCGGGACCTTTTGCGCATGAATCGTTTCCGCACCCAATAAAGCACCTAGAAGAAGGCATACCAACAAATAATTGAATTTTCTATTTCGCATTGTTTCTGTTTTGCATTTATAGTTTGAATAAGTTCCACTACGCGTGGATGATTAAGCACCAATTTTAATTTCCGGAAGGAACTGGAAGAGCTATGCCTTTTTTCACTGGTATGCCAAAATCAGGATTACCATCTGCTTTCCAATGAAATTGTTGCATTCTTGGGCTCCTATAATTTCCGCAGCCCTGACCCGGTTTATCATTTGCATGATAAATTATCCAATCCTGTTTACCGTCGGGTGATTTAAAAAATCCGTTATGTCCGGGTGCATAGACTCCGTTCTGCTCCGAACTCGCAAAAACCGGCCGGTCGCTTTTTATCCAGTTATCCGCCCGCATCGGGTTGCCTCCTTTTTTTAATTTTAGCATCCCCAAGGCATAATGGTCCGTCCAGCATCCACTGGCAGAATAAGTTAAAAACAAATCACCATTGGGGCCTTTGAGTATTTCCGGGCCCTCATTGACAGCAGGCAGACCGCCACTCATTCCTTTTCGTTCCCAATCATAAGTAGGGGTGGATAGCATCACTCTATCCCCTTTAATGGTCCATGGATCTGACATTTCTGCTATATAGATATTCTGACTGACATTATCGTCGCCTTCCCAACCAGACCAGATCATATAATTTGTACCCTTCAATGTAAATACCGATCCATCGATAGCCCATTTATCTGTTTTATCGGCGATCTTGCCTTTAAAGACCCAATTACCCGTTGTAGGGTCTTTGTCACTATTTTCCAGAACATACATCCGGTGATGGTCATTGTTTCCATCATCAGCAGCAAAATACAGGTACCATTTATGATTCAGGTAATGCAGTTCGGGTGCCCAGAGTTCCTTAGCATACATGCCTGTGTCCGGGGGAGTCCATACGATGACTGATTGGGCATTCGCCAATTCGGACATCTTCGGCGTCACAATAAGCTGAAGATTGCTTCCTGTCGTGCGGCAAAAATAATAGAGCCCGTCTTTTTGAATCACCCAGGGATCGGGGCCGCTCGTCCGTAAGGGATTGGTAAACGTCCTCCCGGAATTATTTTGTGCATTCAGGGAAACAGTTATTCCGATAAAACAAAGGGCCACCAGCACGATGGCAATGGTTTTTCTAATCATAATAATGTTATCTAATGCTTAAATCCGATTTAATAAATACGATTGTCAAATGCTGGATTGACGACCATTTAATCCAACGTAATCGTTTGCACAAACCTCAATT
>DATJDF010000087.1:0-1597 GCA_035497555.1 Arachidicoccus sp.
ATAAGTCTTCCACCTTTCTAAAACGTAAAGATTTGAGTGCGTTGCTGACCGCTAATTCACCGGGGGGATATGCACTCGTAAAAATGCTGTCACCGATGCCACCCGGGCTTTACACCAAATCGATACCGGCCACTTTTGTACTTGACCGCAATGGAAATATAGTCATGCGGTATGAGGGTGCTGCTGATTATAGCCGTCCTGTTTTTATCTCTTCCTTTCAGCGATTTGTTGACAAATAAGGATCTGATGGCGGGTAGCTCAGGGTTAAAGTTATAATATACTGGCAATCATTTTATTGCAATAAAAAATAGCCATAAATAGTTATCCCTATTTATGGCTAAAAACTGGAAATGCATTTTTTAGTGATAAAATGAATCGAGATTCAAAGAAAAATTGTGAATGTTGCACCTAGTCAATTTATTTTGCTTTCAATATGTTGATAATCAGTTTAAAACAGAAGCTGATGGTTGATTATCCTGCTGCAAATTAATTTATGATTTCTTTGAGATCTGACCAAAGATGTTCCTCTTTTCGATCTCTTTGTTCCTTTGAATTGAGCCAACGCTGGCAAGTTACACTAAATGTTGCTTCTGTAACATCCGTTACCAGGTAAGTGCCTTTTTTAGAGTAAAGCAGCACCTCCTGGCCGGGATTGCACCGCATTTCCCCGGTGCTATTCGCTGGCGGATGATGCTCTTGCTCTTTTAAGGTCTGTTTTATTTTACGATACATAGCGCTTACTTGTTTAATATGATGAATATATGTGGGGTTCAACACTACCACTAATTTTGTGCCGTTATGCCTAAACGATTCTTATAAAATTGTTAGTTTGTAAAAAAAAATTTGTAATTAATTAGCTGCCAATCTATCTTTGCATATGGAAACAAAGAATACCTCTACAAAACAAACCTCCCTCAAGTCAAGATTTTACGGAACAGGGCTTACTTTTGATGACGTGTTGCTACAACCGGCATTTAGTGAAGTGTTACCCAATCAGGTAAATATCCAGTCTCAGTTAACAAAAAGTATCAAATTAAACATTCCGATGTTGTCCGCGGCCATGGATACAGTTACGGAAGCGAGCCTGGCAATCGCACTTGCCAGAGAAGGTGGAATTGGTATTTTGCATAAAAATATGTCGATTGAAAAACAGGCAGAACAGGTGCGAAAGGTGAAAAGAAGTGAAAGCGGACTCATATTTGATCCGATTACTTTACAGGTAGAAGCCACTATCGGTGATGCTTTACGGTTAATGCGTGATAATAAAATTGGTGGTATTCCCATTATTGAAAAAAATGGCAAACTGGTAGGTATCTTGACCAACCGCGATCTTCGTTTTGAAACCAACATGAAACAGAAGGTGGCCGAGGTAATGACTAAAGAGAACCTCATTACAGCCCCTGAAGGCACCGACCTCAAGAAAGCAGAGAAGATTTTCAGGCAGCATATGATCGAAAAACTACCGGTTGTTAATAAATCCGGCATTCTTACCGGTTTAATTACTTACCGCGATATATTACAATTAAAGAATTTTCCGAATGCAGTAAAAGATACATTTGGGCGCTTACTGGTCGGTGGTGCATTAGGTATAACCAAA
>DATJDF010000088.1:0-2600 GCA_035497555.1 Arachidicoccus sp.
ATTAATAAAGAAAGCGAATATTTCGGAAAGGTATTTGATCAGATGATCAATCTTTGGCAGACCAACGAGAAGATCAAACAGATGATGATTAATGACAAGTTAGGCGAGATGGTCGCTCGTCTCGCTGGTTGGGAAGGTACCAGGATCTGGCATGATCAGGCACTGATCAAACGACCCTGGGCCAATCCGACCTCCTGGCATCTCGATACGCCGTTTTGGTCATTCAGCGACCGGCGTGCCTTATCTATTTGGGTCGCGCTCGATGATGCGACCTATGAAAACGGCTGTCTGTATTTTATACCCGGATCCTTTCAGAAGACGAGCTTTGAAAACCCTGGCATTGGCAAGAACATGGACGCCATTTTTGAATTTTATCCCGGATTAAGGGAAGCCGACTCTGTCGCCGCACCTATGAAGGCAGGTAGTTGTTCCTTTCATAACGGCCTGACCATCCATGGGGCAGGGGCGAATATGACAAATGGATTCAGAAGAGCAATGACCTGCGCGTATATGCCTGACGGTGCTGTTTATAATGGCGTGCAGAACATCTTAAGTGATGAACAGGTCAGTAAATTAAAGCCAGGCAGCCTGTTGAATGACGCTGAGCAAAATCCGCTTATTTTCCCATGGAAGCCATAAAACTTTATTTATTATGTCCGTTGTGGGGCTGCGAACACCTTGATCTGGAACTATTCCTCCATAAAGTCAAGGAAGAGGGCTATGACGGCGTTGACATGTGGATACCGTTTGAAAAAAAAGAGCGCAACCGCCTTGGACGCCTACTGGAACAGTATGAGCTGAAAATTGTGAGCCACCAGCACCAGGCAGACGGGCATAGTATTCGGGAATTCTGTCACTCCTTTGACTACTACCTGCAACTATGTGCTGAATTAAATCCTGTGCTGATCAATTCGCATTCCGGGCGAGATTATTTTTCGCTGGCTGATCAGTTGAAGGTACTGGATACTGCGGCTGAGTTTGAAGAGCGTACCGGCTATAAAGTCGCCCATGAAACCCACAGGGGCAGGATGCTTTACGCTCCGGGAGCTGCAAAGCAGTTGTTTGATCTACGCAAGGATTTTCGTATAACCGCTGATTTTTCTCATTGGGTCTGTGTTACAGAGAGCTATTTAGAACATTTTGAGCCCATTGTTAAGGAGGCTACACGGCGCACCAGTCATATACATGCCCGTGTCGGCTTTCCAGAGGGTCCACAGGTGCCTGATCCGCGTCATTCGAGCTATGCTGATGCCTTGCATCATTTTATCTGCTTTTGGTCGAGTATTCTCGAAAACAAGATTGCACAGGGCCTAACGTCTATTACAGTAACACCGGAATTCGGGCCACCCCCTTATATGTGGACAAGGTTGGAAGATGATATGCCTGTTGCATCACAATGGGAAATCAATCTTTATATTAAGCAGTTGTTTAAGAAGCTGGTTAAGCTTGCTTAGCGTCTTTAAGATCCACTTTACAATTAGAAGCCGGTTCTTTTTAAAACGATATCTTTATTGAGTAGTTTAAACCATTAATTATGATTTTTCGAAACTGGATAGCCTTAGTGGGACTTCGTTCAATCAGGATACGGTGCCTGGGAGTATTATTATTATCGGCAAACCTTACGTTCGCACAAAGGATAGACAGAAAAGCGCTCGTCACCCGGCATAATCTCCATCTGACGGACAGGTCGCTGAAAGGGCCGACGCAGGTGGGCAATGGTCATTTTGCCTTCGGCTTTGACATTACCGGTTTACAGACCTTCAATTCGGATGCGAATACACTGTCCGATTGGGGGTGGCATAAATTCCCTCTACCTGCCGGTTCAGATCCTTACAGTTATAAAGGCAATGAATGGGACACGCAGGGAAGGCTCGTAAGCTATGATGTTGAAAACGAAAAAGAGCGTGATCTGTATAACTGGATGCGGGCTAATCCGCAAAGACTTAATTTGGGCAGACTGCGTTTTATATTGAAAAAGGCAGACGGTACCGCCATTTCTCTAAATGACCTAAAGTCACCCGTTCAGGACCTTAATTTATGGACCGCCATTGCCAAGAGTAGCTTCCAGGTGGAGGGGAAAACAGTTTCTGTAACAACTATTTGCCACCCGGATAAAGATGTGGTAGTTGTAAAGATAGCGGCTCCCCACTTGAGCGACGGGAGAATCATGGTGCAACTTGATTTTCCTTACGCCTCCGACAAAGAGTTCGGCAACGGTGCAGATTGGGATAACCCGGCAAAACACAGTACCCAAGCAGTTATAGGGAGCACAGGTGCAGTTTTTCACCGCATGCTTGATTCCACAGCCTTTGATGTACTTTTAAACTGGAAAGGTGGCGGACGTTTATTGACAAATAGTATGCATAGTTATTTGCTTGAGCCTACGGGTAGCAGCGAAATAGAAATAGCGCTGGGTTTTAGACATGGCCAAACGACTACAGGTACAGCTAATAAAATAAAATTACCTACTTTTTCTGATACCCGGCAGGCGAATATCCATAAATGGAAAACCTTCTGGTCTACTGGCGGGGCGATTGACCTTTGCGGCAGCAAAGACCCGAGATGGATGGAGCTGGAGCGAAGAATCGTCCTGTCACAGT